>SLFF01000061.1 GCA_007124395.1 Thermomicrobiaceae bacterium
AACGTGATCAATCTCACCTCAGCACAGCAGATCTACGCGCAGTGGCGCGAGTGGCAGCGATACGATGTCGGGATGATCGATGGCACGGAGCCGACGATGCACCTCGACACGCTGATTCCGGCAGCAGAACGCCGGGCGCCGATCGTAACCGTGCTGGATGGTGCCTCCCATACGCTGGCCTGGATCGGTAGCGTGAACGGTGCCCAGGTTACGGCGCTCGGCGTGGATCAGTTCGGGCAGTCTGGAACGCTCAGCGAGCTCTACCAGCACTACGAGATCGATCCGGAGCGGATTTCCATGGCTGCGTTTGCCGCGCTCGATCGCCGGGATGGCGTCTGACGGGCGCTGTCCGGTCAGAATCGGAAGGAATCCCATGTCAGCAGATCAACCACGATACGCGGCTCGATCGACCAGTAGCGGAACGTTTCAGCGAAGCCTGAATCAGGTCCGCAATCATCACTTCATTCTGGACAGCCCCGGAGTTGGCGAGGAAGTCACCACCGGTGAGTCGTTCATGGTTGGTATCTCCTCCTGTGGGGTCACGCTGATCGAAGGAGCCGCCAGGGAAGAAGGTATTGACCTGCGACACATCGAGGTCGATATCGGCGCTTTCCGGAGCGATAACGCGCCGACGCCGGATCTCGAGCGGATCGACATGAGCTTCGTGCTCTTCGGCGTTGACGAACGCCAGGCGACGCATCTGGTGGATATCTGGAAAGAGCGCTGACCACTGTATCGAGCGGTCGCAGTTGCGGTCCAGATCAACGTTGCGGTAGAAGCCCGAGCCTGAGATGAATTGCTGGCAGAAGCCGCGCGACTCCGGATGTCACATCCGGGGTTTTCTGTTCATCGAATCATGGGAAACCAATTATCCGAACATACGACGATTGCCAGGAATGGTGAGCTGGTGGGTTCGTTCGATCGTGACGGGTGTGGTGCTGTCGGCTGGTGTTTTCGGACCGGTGGCCATGTGAGCGGGTCGAGATGCTTCGACAAGCTCAGCATGACGTCGGGGAGGGCTCAGCCAGACGCGCCGGAAGTGATGCCGACCGCCCTACTCAACCGCACAGACCCAGTTCTCCGGCCCACCGGGCCGGTCTGGTTGCCATCACTGATTGCCAGAAGGAAACGAGATCTCGTAGCCGTGGCCGCGGCGGGGGATTGCGATCGCCACCAGCCGCTCGTTGACATCCAGTTCGGCGGTTAGCGGAAGCTCTGCCGTCCGGATGTGTTGCTCGGGAATGTCTTCGCTGGGTGTGCTGAGGGCAACATAGGCTCCACGATCATCGATCTCGATGTAATTACGAGCCACGCCGTCCTTCAGCCAGGTGGAGAAAATCGGGGCCAGGCTGCGATCCATCGATTCCAGCTCGATGCCGACTAGTCGGCCCTGATCGGCGATATCGATCACGCCATCGAAGACGTGCTTCTTCACGACATCGCCCGACTCGACATCCAGAGTCAGACGCAATATGTTCTCGGACGATCGATAGCTGAGTCTCACCACAAATCCTGTCTTTAAGGCCGTTGCGCCGCCGTCTGGCCAACTGTCAAACTAGAGCAGGCCTCTTCCGATATGACGGTTAGTAGTCGGCCACCCGTTCGGCTTCGCTCAGGGCAGGCTCTCCGTTGGCACCGAACAGCAACCGGATACGTTGCGAACGCTTCGGTGGATTTGGGGCAGACGGAGCTGCCCAGCTACCGACAGCGAAAACGAAGCCTGGCCTTAATGCTAACAGAGACGCTTGCTTTCAGAACGCATCAGAAATGGAACAGGAGAACCCGATGGTCAATATCGAAGATATTCTGTCCCGGGCGACCGACAGCATGACGGTCAACCGCGTGTTCGGTGAACCGATCGAACGGGATGGCGCAACAGTGATACCGGTAGCGAAGGTCTCCGGTGGTGGCGGTGGTGGCGGAGGAAAAGCGAAAGACGAGGAGCGGGACGGTTCCGGTGGCGGATTTGGCGTCAACGCGGAACCTGTCGGCGCATACCTGATCAGTGACGGAAAGCTGTCCTGGCACCCTGCCACCAAGGCAGTGGACGTCACTCGAATCGTGATCAGTTCGAACCTCGTCGCGATCGCGCTGCTGCTGGTGCTGCGAAGTATTTTCGTCTCCCGTAAACGGGGCAGCTGAGGCCTCTGAGCCGTGCGAACGGTGCCATGCCGGTCTTGTTAGCGATACTCTCGCGCGAGCTTCCGTATGTCGGTGTCCGGGCTCTGGAGTGTTTCCCGATCGATCTCTGCACTGGCGGCCACCAGACGGCGACAGGACCGGAACTCGCGGGCGTTGTTCACGGTGACGGCAGCGCAGATGGCGCCGTCATCCAGATAGAACGCGGTAATCGAGCGTTCTTCCGGATTTCCGCGAATGACCACGTCAGCGTCGTCAGGAGCGAACCCGGCGTACTGGATGTTGGTGTCGTACTGATCCGACCAGAAATAGGGAATCGGCGCGAACGGTTCATCCATCGCGCCCGCGATAACTTTGCCCACGAAGGTCCCCTGCGACCCGGCGTTGTCGAAGTGCTCGATGCGGATGCGCTGCTTTAGCTCCGGATGCCACCAGTTTGCGACGTCACCCGCCGCGTACACGTTCGGCATGCTGGTCCGGCAGAACTCGTCCGTCACGATGCCGTTGTCGATCTCCAGTCCAGATTCAGCGAACAACTCGACGTTTGGCCGAACTCCGACTCCCACAACTACCAGATCGCAGTCGATGGTCGATCCGTCATTCAGAACCGCCTGCTCGACCCGTGCACTGCCGCGTAGCTCATCGATCCGGCTATTCATCTGCAGGTTGACGCCATGATCTTCATGAATCGCCGCACACACCGCCGTGATATCCGGGTGTAGCGCTGCACTCATCGGCGATTCGGCCATATCGACCAGTGCCACCTGCTTGCCGAGTGAGCGAGCGCTGGCGGCCACCTCTGAGCCGATGAACCCGGCCCCAATCACCACGACCGAGGTCACTGTTTCGAGATCCGACTTCAACGAGTCGGCATCATCGGTTGTCCGGAGATAGTGAACGCCGTCCAGATCGAACCCGGCACCGTCGAGATGAATCGGCCTCGCTCCAGTGGCGATCAGCAGATCGTCGAACGTCAGCTTGTCTCCGCTGGATGTTTCGACGGTTCTTTCCTCGAGATCAAACGCAGTTGCCCGGGTATCGGTCAACACCGTGATGTCGTCGGCACTGTAGTTGCCGTCTGGCTGGAACCCGAGCTGGTCGGACTCCTGCTTGCCCTGTAGCACGCCTTTCGAGAGTGGCGTGCGGTCATACGGCAATGCGGACTCGTTTGACAAAATGGTGATCTTCCCGCCGTACCCGTTATGACGGGCGGCCAGTGCGGCAGAGTGCGCCGTCAGACCACCTCCGATGATGACCAGGTCCCTGCCGGCGGTCATCGATCGTCCGGATCGTTCTTGATCGGTTTGGTGGAGACGAAGACCTTGCCATCTTCGACCTTCACCTCATAGACCGGAAGCGGCACCACGGCCGGCATGTTTGTTGCCGTGCCGGTTTCCACGTTGAACCCGGACGAGTGTAACGGGCACCAGACGGTATCGTCCTCGATGTCCCCGTCCCAAAGTTCCGCGTATTCGTGGGTGCAGATGCCATGAAGGGCGTGGATTTTGCCATCGACTCTGGCCAGCATCAGTTGCTCATCACCCAGGTCAAAGGGATACATCTCGCCCTCTTCGACGAGTTCTTCCGGCATCACCTCAATGTAATCGCCATTGCCGCTCATGGAACCCTCCTCAAATTGCTTATTTACAGGATGACAGGGCTGGACGGCATCGGCATGCCGCCCAGCAACGTGTTCGATCGTTTCTCATCGTCAGGAGTTGTTGTCGTCAACCTGAAGGATGTTGTGCTCGGCTACTGCAGCCTTTTCGCCCTTGAAGTCGCAATCGCGGTGGCTGCCATCGCAGAATGGCTTGTTCTTCGATTCTGCGCACCGGCAGAGTGCCACGTCGTCGCCTTCGACGATGACCTGGTTTCCCTTGTGGTCCTCGATCGTGACCTTGCCGGTCACCAGATACGGACCGTTGCGATTGACGCGAATATTGACATCAGCCATGTGGTGTCCCTTCCTGTTTCGGCGTTTCATCGTTGTCTGAACTTCTGCCCCCCACAACCTACCTTAGCATGATGTGTTCCGACCGCGCGACCCGAATACGGGTAACATGGGTTGGAACTCGATGATCACTATTCAGCGAACGAACGGAGAATCTGGTGCGGATCGATACCAACAGGACAGTTCAGGAGTTTCGGCAGCGAATCGAAACAGATGCCCGGCTGGAATACGGAGATGAGCGTGCCGGCGAGCTGTCCGAGCAGCTCGATCACCTGGCGAACATGCTCGCAGGCGTGGCCAGGCAGTCGTTCGATTTGCGGGATGAACCTCTTCCATCCGGCCCGACAGCTGATCGACGAGGTGACTCATGAATACCACTGCAGGAATGACCGCGCGGGCGCTCGTTGAATCGATTCACCACGGCGAGATGTCTGTCAGTCGAGTTGCCGACGATCATCTCGGGAGGATCAATCAGGTTGATGGACAGGTTCGGGCTTTCGCGACGGTTGACGCTGACCTGGTCCGGGCCGAGGCGCAGGCATTGGATACCCGGCTAAGGGCAGGTGCCCGTCTGCCGCTCCACGGGGTTCCCATCGGAGTCAAGGACATCATCGATGTGGCCGGTCTGCCCACGATTGCCGGCTTCGAACCGTATCGTGGCACGATTGCCCGGACCGACGCCGAAATCATCGCCCGATTGCGGGCACTCGGCGCGCTGATGATCGGGAAGACACACACCACCCAGTTTGCGGTTGGTGACCCGGCACCGACCCGGAACCCATGGGATCAGACCCGGTCCCCGGCCGGATCGAGCGCTGGCTCCGGGGCGGCTGTTCCGGCCGGGATGGTCCCGGTTGCGCTGGGGAGCCAGACCGCGGGATCGATGCTCCGCCCGGCGGCGTTCAACGGTTCGGTTGGGTTCAAGCCGAGTTTTGGGTGGATGCCGCTCGATGGGGTAATCCCGCTGAGCTGGTCGCTCGATCACCTCGGGATCTATACCGCTGACGTTTCGGACATGGCGCTGATCTATCGCAGCCTCAAGCAGCTGCCGACCGATCGGGTTACCAGCGATCGACCGCCCCGGATCGGCATGCTCACCGAGTACCTGGACATGTCGGAGCCTTCAGTCGCTGAGCATGTGCGCTCTGTTGCGGCAACCCTCGTCGGTGCCGGTGCGACGGTAATCGAAACGGCATGGCCGGTCTCCTTCGACGACCTGTTTGCGCCGCATCAGGTCCTCTTCTCGGGAGAGATGGCGGCAGTTCACAGTGCCAATCTGCTGCGTTACCCCGACGAATACGGGGTGAAGATCCGGGCAGGCGTGGAAACGGGGTCGCTCATCCCCGGCACGTATCTGATGCAGGCGCGCCGTCTGCAACGGCGACATGCTCGCCTCGTCAATAACTGGATGCGTGATTTCGATGCGGTGGTGTTCCCGACGGTCACGACCGAGGCCTGCCCGATTGCCGAAACGGGTGATCGGAGTCTGCAGGTTCCGGCGACGTACCTCGGTCTGCCGGCGATGTCATTGCCGACCGGGCTGGGACCGGACAACCTGCCGATTGCCACGCAACTCATTGGCCGGTCCGGATCCGAGGATCGACTGCTGGACGTTGCGGAGTGGATCACCCGGCAGTGGCCGTTGATCGGTCGACCGCAACTCTAAGTTAGAGCGGTTCTCAATAGAGTTGACGACCGGTAGTCGGTCACCCGTTCGGCTTCGCTCAGGGCAGGCTCTCCGCGTGGCCCTGAACGGCACCCGCATACCCAGCGCACGCTTCGCTGGATCCGGGGCAGACGGAGCTGCCCAGCTACCGACAGCAAAAGGGAAACCTGCTTTGGGCGTCTGGTACCTGAAGCTGGTGAGGGCGATCAAGGGGACGGCGAGAACGTCGTCCCCGTTTCTTGTGACTAGCGAATGATTCCCCGCTGCTGGCGGTTGACGATTGCGTCGAGTTCTGCCGGGTTGATGATGGCAAGGTCTCCGCTGATCGTCATTTTGAGGGCAGCCATCGCAGGAGCGTACTCCAGTGACTTCTCGAGGTCACCTTCCAGGAATCCGTGAAGGAAGCCGGCGGCAAACGCATCACCGGCACCGACCGGGTCGATAATGTCGACCTCGACCGAAGGTGTCCGGCGCAGTGAGCCATCCGGCATACGGATGATCGCCCCATCGCCACCGAGCGTGGTGATCGTGATCTCACTCTGGAACCGTCGATACATCTCCTGGACGACCTCTTCCGGGCTGCCAGTGACGCCCCAGATGGTTTCGGCGTCCTCCCGTCCGCAGAACAGGATATCTGCCTGCTCGCAGAACGGTGAGAGGCCCTCACGGGCTTCTTCTGGCGACCAGAGCAGGCTGCGATAGTTCACATCGAAGGTGAACGTCGCGCCGGCCTTCTTTGCCCGATCGATCAACTGCTGGCAGGTCTGGGCGCATCCTGCGCCGATTGCCACGGTAATTCCGGTGAGATGAAGAATACGGGTGCGATCGGCGGGTTCCATATCGATCTGGTCTGGCGTAGAGAGCGCCACCGCCGAGTCTTTACGATCGTAGAGAACCTGAGTGGCGCGAGGAGTGCTGCCGGTGTCGAGGAAATAGACGCCCATCCGGGCGTTATCGACCCAGGTCACTGCACTGGTGTCCACTCCGTGCCAGTTCAGTTCACGGGCGAGGCGCTGCCCAAGTGGATTGGTCGGGAGTACAGAGGTCCATGCGACCTTGCGTCCGAGACGCGCCAGCGCGATCGAGAGGTTCGATTCCGTCCCGCCGATTCTGAGGTCGAGCGCTTGAACGGTCTCGATCCGCTGACCGATCGGTGAACTGAGCCGGATCATCGACTCCCCGAACGTAAAGATGTCCAGACTGCCCAACAGTCCCCGCCTTTCCTGTCACCACGATGAATGCGTACTGACTACTCAGCCGCGACTGGTAGCCCGGTCTCCACGCGGTTGGTCAGATCCGAGGCCCACTCGTGCTGCTTCTTCATGATGCGCAGCGCCACCGACGTCTCGGTGCGATAGGTGCCGTCGATCTTGGCCAGCCGATCCGTCAGGAAGGTGAACATCTCCTCCTGATTCCGGAAGGATCCCATCAGCATAACATCGTGTGCTCCGGCTGTAATGGCAACCCACATCACTTCCGGCATTGCCGAAATCTCCTCGGCAACGGCGTTGATGCGGTTTGGCTCAACCTGGACGCTGATCACGGCAGTCAGACCATAGCCGAGGTGTTCCGGATCGACAGATGCGGTAATGCGCAGAATGTTCGACTCAATGAGACGGCGAACGCGGTAGCGCACAGTTGCCTCGGGAACATCCAGCGTTCGGGCGATCTCGCGATTGCTCCGCCGGCCGTCGGCTCGTAACAGCCGGATGATCTGGCGATCCAGATCGTCTGGGTCAAACGCGCGTATTTTCCGAAGGACCTGATCTTCCTGCATCTGGGTGTCTCTCTCCTCCCCCGCCGCTCCCTGGGGTCGTTGGGCGCTGACGGCTTGTCCTGCCACAATTCTAGCAGGCAGTGCAGTTTATGCATCTGCTAGACTCGGAATATCATACACGCAAAATGGCGTGAACAATAGGTTTGTCACGGGATTGTTACACTTTTGCGCACCGGAATCGACTCAGGCTTCCACCAGCCCATGTCTGAGCGCTTTGCTGACCGCTTCCGTTCGACTGGACACGTTTAGCTTACGGTAAATCGCATTTGCGTGAAATTTGACCGTTCGCTCTGTTATGTAGAGTTGATTGGCGATCTCCTTGTTGCGCATCCCTCTGGCCATCAGTGTCAGGATGTCGAGCTCGCGCGCGGTGAGCTTTTCGACTGCCCCACCGCGTAGAATATCGCCAACTCTGCTCAGTAATTTACCAGCGATTGCTGGCTCCAGCAGCGAGCCGCCGTTCTTGACTTCACGAATTGCCCGGAAGATCTCGTCTCGAGGTGCGCCCTTGAGCAGATAGCCACGTGCCCCGGCCTGGACAGCCTGAAAGATGCGATCGTCGGTATCGTAGGCAGTCAGCACCACCACCTTCGCATCCACATCAAGCGCGCGAATTCGTCGAATCGCCTCCACGCCATCGGTCCCGGGCATAGCCAGATCCATCAGCACGATGTCTGGATTCGCCTCCTGAAACTTCGTGACGCCATCAGCGCCATCTCCGGCTTCGGCAACCACCTCCATGTCCTCCTGTGCTTCGAGTACGGCGGCGAGCCCTTCCCGGACGATTGGATGGTCGTCAACGATCAGGATACGAATCATATCGGCTCACTTTCGCGTAATTCAGCCGGATTTGATGGCTGTATGCGTGCCTCATACGGTACTACGACGCGCAATTCTGTGCCGGTGTCGGGCGCACTGGTGATCTCAAGCGAGCCTCCCAGCATCCGGGCACGTTCGCGAATGCCGAATAGCCCGAACCCGGGGTGAGAGTGGTCAGCCGGGCTGAACCGGGCTGGATCGAAGCCGATTCCGTTGTCGTTGACGATGAGGGTAACCGTGGTGCCGTCGGCCTGGATATCGATGGCGATGTCGGTCGCCTGGCTGTGCTTGCGGGCATTTTCCAGGGCCTCTTCCAGCATCCGGAGCAGGCCAACTTCGATTCGCGCACTCAGACGACTGGACAGTCCATCGTTGGAAAATGCGAATCGTATAGAGGAATCCTGTTCAAGTCGTCTGATCAGCCGGGCGACGGCGTCTGGCAACGACATGTGATGAACATCGGCCGCACGGAGATCGAGGACTGATCGCCGGGCCTGATTAAGGTTGTCCCGGGTCAGATCCAGTGCCCGCTGAACATTGTGGACTGCCTTTTCCGGTTCCCCGGGCAAGTACGAGTCGGCCAGATCGAGTTGCAGGGAGATAGCTGTCAATCCCTGTGCTAACGTGTCATGGATCTCCTGAGCCAGCCGACCGCGCTCTTCGGCGATCGCCAGACCATGCGCCTGGGCATAGAGACGCGCGTTCTCAACGGCCAGCGCCGCCGAGTCGGCAACGCCCTGCAGCAGTCGCATCTGCGCGAATGGGTAGCAGGAACTGGCCGGGGTGGGAATAGAGAGAATCGCCAGCCCGAGCGTGCGCTGTCGCGTACGCAGCGGGATCAGAACCAGGATAGTCTGTTCGCCGTCTTGCGGCCTGAATGAGCCATTTCTCGAGGTGCTGAGTGGACAGATCAGCTGTGGCGAACGATCGAGAAGGAGCTGGCGCAGATCAGGGCGGTCGTCGATGGATAGTCGATGGTTCCAGTCAGCGAACAGACAGTTCGATTCACCGGGTTCTGCCTGATAGAACGCGGTGGGACCGAGACAGTTGTCTTCCGGGGCATAGAGGCTGATCAGGCAGGCCGGGGTTCCGGCGGCGATCGCTAAACCCTGCGCCAGCCGTTCGAGGACCTCATCCAGCAACAGTGATGAGCTCGCGGCCCGGCTCGTCTCCAGCATCAATTGAAGCTGGCGGGTACGCTGGGCTTCTTCATCGAAGAGACGGCTGTTTTCAAGGCCGACGGCGAGCTGGT
>SLFF01000271.1 GCA_007124395.1 Thermomicrobiaceae bacterium
TCGCTGGTGGCTCGAGCACACGCCCTGTTGGAGCCAGCCACGGTGCCAGCATCGTAGGCAATCGACGCCGCCGGAAAACATGTCATGATGCTGAGCTGGCCGCGTGGATCTTCACGCGGTCAGTTTTCTGAGATCGGAACACACCCCATGTCGCAGCTCGACACGCTGGTACGGATTTGTGCAGAGATGGAGCTCGAGCTCTCCGAAGAGACGATCGACAAGCTCGACGCGTTTCGTTCACTACTCATCGAGTACAACCAGCACACGAATCTGACGGCGATTCGCGATCCACTCGAGATCGAGATCAAGCTGCTAGCCGATTCGCTCGCGCTCCTGCCGCTGATTCAAGCCGAGATGCTGCGAAACGGGCGAGAGGCCGGCACCGTAATCGATCTCGGGACAGGGGCCGGATTCCCCGGGCTCCCGCTGGCGATCGCCAACCCGGCGCTGCATGTTACCCTGGTTGATGCGACCCGCAAGAAAGTCAACTTCATCGAGCATGTGGGGCAGGAACTTCGCCTGACAAACATCGCCCCGATTCATGCTCGCAGCGAAGACGTCGCCCACAAAGCCGAGTTCCGGGAGCAATTCGACATCGTCACCGCCCGGGCAGTGGCATCGATGCCGGCGCTCGTGGAGCTCTGCCTGCCGTTTCTGCGGATCGATGGGCTGGCGCTACTGACGAAGGGGCGCTCCATCGGCGACGAAGTTGCCGACGCCCGCAAGGCACTGGACACCCTCGGTGGTGATCTGTTCGACATCTGGGAGCCAGACGTGCTGGAACTGGACAATACCTCGATCGTTCAGCTTCGCAAATTCAAAGCGTCACCCAGTCAATATCCCCGATCGCCGGGAACCCCGGCCAACAATCCAATCCGCTGATGTCGCACCGCTCCAGGCATTCTGCTATTCTTTCGAGCATCTGATCACGTAGCGAATCAGTGAAGCGATATCCGGCGAAACCGGGTGCAAGGGCGGATGGCGATCACTGTCGATCGATGTCGCTTCCCTGTACCCTGAATCGCTTCCACATTCCGTTTCCCTCTTCAACGATGAAGAGTCTGGAAGGAGCACCACATGTCTGAAGACCATGGAATTCAGGTCTCCGGCGACCTCAGCGGCCAGCGTGCCGAGATTCTCACCCCGGCAGCACAGGCCTTTCTCGGCTCACTGCATCGCAATTTCAATGAGCGGCGCAAGCAGCTACTCGGCGCCCGGGCCGACCGGCAACGAGGAATCGATCTCGGGGAAAACCCGGGATTTCCGGCCGAGACAGCCGAGGTTCGTGCCGGAGATTGGACCGTTGCCCCGGCACCCCCGGATCTGCAGGACCGCCGAGCCGAAATCACCGGCCCGGTTGACCGGAAGATGATCATCAACGCCCTCAACTCCGGCGCCCGCGTCTTCATGGCCGATTTCGAAGACGCCACCTCACCGACCTGGGCGAATCTGATCGACGGGCAAGTCAACCTCTTCGAAGCGATCCGCCGCACGATTGAACTCCAGAACCCGGATGGACGGCTATACAGTCTGAACGACGACATCGCGACGTTGATCGTCCGGCCCCGGGGCTGGCATCTCCCCGAGCGCCACATCCTGGTCGATGGCGAGCCGATGTCCGGCAGTCTCGTCGATTTCGGTCTGTATTTCTTCCACAACGCCAGGGAACTACTCAATCGCGGAAGCGGGCCCTACTTCTACCTGCCGAAACTGGAGAGCTACTTCGAGGCCCGTCTCTGGAACGATGTCTTCAGGTTCGCACAAAACGAGCTCGGCATCCGGGTCGGTACGATCCGGGCAACGGTGCTGATCGAGACGATCACCGCCGCACTGGAAATGGATGAGATCCTCTACGAGCTGCGGGAACACGCCTCAGGTCTGAACGCTGGCCGGTGGGACTACATCTTCAGCGCCATCAAGAAGTTCAAAACCCGGGATACCACGGTCCTGCCGGATCGGGCTCAGGTCACGATGACTGTCCCGTTCATGCGCGCCTACACCGAGCTATTGGTCAAGACCTGCCACCGGCGCGGCGCTCACGCGATGGGTGGAATGGCCGCATTCATCCCAAGTCGCGATCCAGCAATCAACGAGACAGCAATGAAGGCCGTGCGCGGTGACAAGGAACGCGAAGCAGGCGACGGATTCGACGGCACCTGGCTGGCGCACCCGGCGTCGATCCCGCTCGCGATGGAGGCGTTCGGCGCCGTGCTCGGCGACAAACCGAACCAGAAAGACCGTCAGCGAGATGACGTTCATATCACCGCTGAACAGATCATCGACATCGGCGTGCCAGGCGGAACGATCACCGAAGCCGGCGTTCGCGGAAACATCAGTGTTGCCCTGCAATACATCAACGCCTGGCTGAACGGCACTGGAGCCGCGGCTATCAACAACCTGATGGAAGATGCGGCCACCGCCGAAATCGCCCGGGCACAGCTCTGGCAGTGGATCCGGAACTCAGCCCAGCTCACTGAGGGCCCGGTGATGACCCGGGAACTGTATCAACAGTTCCACGCCGAAGAGCTCGAGAAGCTCGGCGGCTCATCGAGCGAGCGTTACGGGGATGCGGCCCGTATTCTCAACGACCTCGTGCTCGGTGATGAATTCGTCGAATTCCTCACCCTCCCGGCGCTGGAAATACTGGAATAGCGGAAGATTTGTCGCCCAGAAATCACTCCTGGAGACTGGTCAGCCAGGAAAAGCCTGGTTTGACGGGTCACTGCTGAGGTGCTATAGTCATTCGGTCCCGCGGGTGACCCGCGGGTCGTTCAATTGTGCATGTGACTGATTGATTAACGAAGAACGACGACCGATACGAGAGGGAGCAACCAAGCGTGATCAAGCTTCGACTTCGCCGAATGGGTGCCAAAAAGCAGCCGAGCTACCGAATTGTGGCTGCGGAATCCAAAAACCCACGTGATGGCCGTTTCATCGAGATTGTCGGCCACTACGATCCGAAGACCGACCCGTATACACTGAAGATCAATGAAGAGCGGGCCAGGCACTTCCTGAGCAATGGCGCCCAGCCGACCCGGACCGTCCGCTCACTGCTCGTAAAGAGCGGAATCCTGCCAGGTTACCAGGGCCCGCCAGCTGAGGCGACCAAGCAGGCAGCCAAGAAAGAAGCCCCTGCCGACGAAGCCATCGAGGCTGAGGCCGAGGCTGAAACGGCGGACGACGAAGCCACCGAAGAAGAAGCACAGAGCTAACCACTGGCTTCGCGAATCACGCTCATGTTATGTCCCTGAACTGGCTGCCGGGTCCGGTAGCCAGTTTGACTGTATCTGGAATTCTGTTGTTCTCAACGTGAAAATACAACACCCGTAAGCGGGGGGAGCCACGCGTGGAAGAACTGGAACGTCTCGTCGAATACATGGCCTGCAACCTGGTCGATGACCCGGAAGCCGTAAAGGTCGAATCATCCAACCGGGGCCAGATGGTTATTATCCATCTCTCGGTTCCCGAAGACGAAATGGGCAAGGTTATCGGCCGTCAGGGCCGGATCGCTCGCTCGATGCGAACCCTTCTCAATACCGCCGCATCCCGTCGCGGAATGCGAGCATCGCTGGACATTGATGACTGAAGTGACACCTGACTTCGAACCAGAACGCGAGCCAGAGAACGAAGAGCAGGACGCTGTGAGCGAGGAAACTCCTCAACGACTGGTCATCGGACGAATCACCTCGCCGCACGGCGTGCGTGGTGAACTCCGCATGTATATCTACAGCCACTTCCCGGACAACATCCTCGAACTGGAGAAGATCTACATCGGCGACGCATCAGAGCCGCGCAAGGTGTCTCGATCCCGTTTGAAGGACAATCTGGCCATCATGCGGGTAGAGGGTATTACCTCACGCGAGATGGTCGACGAGATTCGTGACGAGCTTGTCCGGATCGATCTGGAAGACGCCGCCCCGCTCGAAGAGGGCGAGTTCTACCACTTCGAGATCATCGGACTGACGGCGCTCACCGAAGAGGGCGAACTGGTCGGCACGGTCACCGATATCATCGAGACCGGTGCCAACGATGTCTATGTCATCACTGATGACGAAGGTGCCGAAACGCTGATTCCGGCACTCGAAGATGTGGTTCCCACGATCGACCCGGAAGCCGGCACCATGATCATCCGGCCGCTGAGCTACTCTGGCGAGGCCTGAGCGGCGCGACGAGTCCGGAGCTCATCCAGTACATCATCGACTGGAACGTTCCGGGCTTCGAGCATCACCAGCAGGTGATAAATCAGATCCGCCGATTCCATCGCCACCGCGCGATCATCGTCGTTCTTTGAGGCGATGATCACCTCGGCCGACTCCTCGCCGATCTTCTTGTCGATCTTGTCAATACCTTCCCGGAACAGATAGCTGGTGTAAGAACCTTCCGGCATCTCCTGATGTCGCTGGGCAATGACGCCTGCCAGCGACTGCACGACATCCACATAGGCGCCGTGGCTGTCGGCCGACTGATGAATCAGCCCGTCATCGAAACAGGTATCGGATCCGGTATGGCAGGTCGGACCATCCGGAATCACCTGAAGCAGCAGCGTGTCTCCATCACAATCATGACGAACATCGACGACATGATGAATGTTGCCGGAGGTCTCGCCTTTCTTCCAGAGTTTCTGGCGACTCCGGGAATAGAAGTGAAGCGTCCCGGTATCGATCGTCGCCTGGACCGCTTCAGCGTTCATGTAACCGAGCATCCGGACCTGCCCGGTTCGGGCATCCTGGGCTATTGCTGGTACCAGACCATCTGCATCGAACGTGATTCCCTGCATGAGACTCGTTTCCTGAGCACACAAACGCGGGAGGGCACACGGCCCTCCCATGACAATGAACTGACTGAACTGCGCCTAGTCGTCAGCCGAAACTGAGGCTGCCGATCCCCGCGGAATCGTGCGGCCGATGGCAGCGGCGATCGCCGATGAGCTGACCATCGCCTCTTCGAAGTTCTCGAATGTCAGCGACTGCCCACCGTCGGACATCGCATGATCCGGATTCGGGTGCACTTCCACGATCAGGCCATCGGCGCCTGCGGCAACGGCACCACGCATCATCGACGGCACCAGATACCACTTGCCGGTTCCCTGGCTCGGATCAATGACGATCGGCAGGTGACTCAGACGCTTGATTACCGGCACCGCGCTGAGATCCAGCGTGTTGCGGGTGATCTTCTCGAAGGTGCGGATACCCCGCTCGCAGAGAACGACATTCGGGTTGTCCTGCGCCATGATGTACTCGGCTGCCAGCAACCACTCTTCCATCTCAGCGGACATACCGCGCTTGAGCAGTACTGGTTTGCCGCTCTTGCCGACGGCTTCGAGCAGGAGATAGTTCTGAGCGTTTCGGGTACCGATCTGCAGCATGTCGGCGTACTCGGCAACGAGGTCGACATCGGAAGTGGTCATCACCTCGGTGACGACTGGCAGGCCCGTCTCTTCGCGCGCCTTCGCCAGAATCTTCAGACCTTCTTCGCCAAGGCCACGGAAGTCATACGGGGACGTTCGCGGCTTGAATGCGCCACCGCGCAGCATCGTTGCACCGGCAGCCTTGACCGCATGGGCCGTCTCGATGGTCTGCTGCTCGGTCTCGACCGAGCATGGACCGGCCATGACCACTACCTCAGAGCCGCCGATCTTCACGCCACTGACGTTGACCACCGAATCTTCCGGCTGGAACTCACGGCTGACCAGCTTGTACTTCTTGCTGATCCGGACAACCTCCTGCACTCCACTAAGGCGATGAAGTGCTTCTTCCAGGGCGTCCGGGATCGGCGAACCGAGCACGGAGATGACGAATCGGTCTTCTCCCAGGCTTGGTCGGGAACGGAATCCAAACTCTACGATCCGTTGCTCTACTGCCTTGACCTCGTCGTCGGTTGCTTTTGCGTTCATCACGATGATCATAAATTACTCTCCTCGGCTGACCTGACTACCACCACAAACTTCTTCGGCACCCATCTGTCCACCAACAGACCCGTTCGTGCCAATTCATCCCCCGTATTACGTCAGGCGTCCTTGAGCTCGTATGCCCATTCCGGACGCAACTCAACTGCTCGACGCAGGTAGACATGGCGAATCTCCGCCGCGCTCTTCTCCGTGTTGATGTGGATCAGCATCCGCACCACATGGTCGAGCGCACCCGGTACATTCATCTCGTGACTGCAAATCAGCGGAACATTGCTCCAGCCGTATTCGCGCGCAGCAACGGCCGGGAACGTCGCAGTGAGATCCGGCGTTGTCGTAAAGATAACGCTGACGACGTCCTCGACCTGGACGTCGTTGGCTTCAATGATGGCGGCCAGCAGTTCTCGCGTCGCTTCAAGAATATCTTCCGCGGTATTCTGCTCGGCAGTCGTCGCTCCTCGAATTGCCCGGCACTCACGCATTCCCGCGCCTGTCTCCCTTCGCGCCTGCCACGTCGTCCACTGGCGCCAATTCAACCACGATTGACAATAGAACGTGCTCGATACGTCCCGATCCTAAGCGTTGCCACGGAGATATCGCATAAACTCGCGAGCTACCGCCGGTGCGTCTGCCGGATCGGCTTCATCCAGTCGGCTGATCAAAGCACTCCCGACGATGACGCCGTCGGCGTCGCGACCGATCTCCTGCACGTGCTCTGGCGTCGATATCCCGAACCCGACGGCTAGCGGCAGATCCAACGCAGATCGCACCCGGGACAGGAACCCGGACAGACTCGCCGAGACATCGTCCCGCGCACCCGTTACTCCGGTAACCGAGACGCAATAGACGAAGCCACTGGCTCGTCCACTGAGTGACGCAATGTGCTGATCCCGGCTCGTCGGGGCAACCATGAAGATCAGATCCCGTTGGTAAGCCTGGCTCAGTTCAGCAAGCTCGGCACTCTCGTCCGGTGGCAGATCCGGGATGATGAAGCCATCGATACCGGCCTCCGCGCTGTCTGCCACGAATCGCTCCAGACCGTATCGCAGCACAGGATTGTAGTATCCCATGAGAATCAGCGGCACTTCAACGCCTTGCTGGCGCAGTTGGCGAGCCGTCTCCATGCAGAACTCCATCGTCACGCCGTTCTGGAGCGCCTGATACCCGGATCGCTGGATCGTCGGGCCATCAGCCAGTGGATCAGAGAACGGGATACCGAGCTCGATCATCGTAGCGCCACCTTCGACCAGCGCGGGAACGATCTCCAGCGTTGATTCCTTCAGCGGATGGCCCACCGTGACGTAGGGCATCAGCGCTTTTTCGCCTCTGGCAGCCAGATCGGCAAACGCCTGACTAATGCGACTTGGCGTCGTTGCAGTGGTCAACTCATCACCCCCAGTGCTTCGGTAACGGTGTGCATATCCTTGTCGCCTCGTCCAGACAGATTGATGATCATGATCTGATCGGAAGTCATGTCTTTTGCGAGCGTTCCGGCCAGATGGATCGCGTGGGCTGGCTCCAGCGCCGGGATGATGCCTTCCGTCTTGCAGAGGAGTTTGAACCCTTCCAGTGCCTCGGTATCGGTCACCGGATGATAGGTCGCCCGCCCGGCATCCCGCAGGTAGCTGTGTTCCGGCCCGACGCCCGGGTAATCCAGTCCAGCTGAGATACTGTGTGCCTCGCTGATCTGTCCATCGGCATCCTGCAGGACATAAGAACGCGATCCATGGAGCACACCGATCACCCCGGCAGACAGCGTTGCAGCGTGTCGAGCTGTCCCAACGCCATCTCCGGCGGCTTCCGCCCCATGGAGCTCGACTTCGGTGTGTTCGAGGAACGGATGGAAGATGCCCATCGCGTTCGAACCACCTCCGACACAGGCAACGATCGAGTCTGGAAGCCTGCCTTCGACCTCGCGGATCTGCTCCCGGGTTTCCCGACCGATCACTGACTGGAAGTCCCGCACCATCATCGGATACGGGTGCATCCCGGCCACGGAACCGATGAGATAGTAGGAGTTGTCAACGTTGGTTACCCAGTCACGGATCGCTTCGTTCATCGCATCCTTGAGTGTCCGGCTGCCCGATGTCACCGAGCGCACCTCGGCGCCAAGCAGTCGCATCCGGGCGACATTGAGTGCCTGGCGTTCGACATCCAGCTCGCCCATGTAGATGACGCACTCGAGGCCCATCTTGGCGCAGACCGTCGCTGTGGCTACGCCGTGCTGTCCGGCGCCGGTTTCAGCGATGATCCGTGGCTTGCCCATCTTCTTGGCCAGAAGCCCCTGACCTACCGCGTTGTTGATCTTGTGAGCGCCGGTGTGAACCAGATCTTCGCGCTTCAGGTAGATCTTCGGGCCACCGATTGCTTCGGACAGTCCCGGGGCAAAGTAAAGCGGAGTTGGCCGGCCGACGTAGTTCTTGAGCAGCGATTCGAGCTCGACGTGAAAATCGGGATCCTCACGGATGTCGTTATAGGCCGTGCGAAGCTCTTCGACTGCCGGAATCAGTGTCACCGGTGCATAGCTGCCGCCGAACTCGCCAAACCGGCCCCGATCGTCCGGAAGATTCGTGATGTCGAAGGGTGGTATTGTGCTGGTCATGAATGGTTCTCCTCAATTAACTACGCGTCGTTCGACCGGAACGTTCGATGAATGTCGATCCCGGATCGAATCGATCAACGCGATCAGTGATCTACCCGGATCTGATTCTGGCGTGTCCGGCGATGAGCAGGTTGCGTGCGAAAGAAACCTGACGATCTTTTCCGTATCTTTGTCACCCTCAGTCTCGACTCCACTGGAGACATCGACAACGGACGGCCTTACTTTCTGAATGGCTTCCGAGATGTTCTCCGGATCGAGCCCACCGGCAAGGATCACCGGGTACTGGCTTGCCAGCTCAGCTGCCAGCTCCCAGTCGCCAACCACTCCAGTTCCGCCCCATTGCCCCGGAACGTGACTGTCGAGGTGTACCGCGGGACAGGTTTCCAGGTATCGTTGCACAGTCGATTTCACCGTGTCTCGATCTGTCCCTGGTTCGAGCCTCAGCGCTTTGATCACCGGAACGTTGATCTGTCTGGCCAGCTCGGGGGGTTCATCCCCATGGAGCTGAACCAGATCGAGACCGACATGATGAATGGTCTCATTGATAGTCTCGGCAGACTCATTAACGAAGAGACCGACTGCCGCCGGTGGTCTGCTGTGGCTAGCGCGGATCTGCGCGATGATCTGACGCGCGGTATCACGGTTGACTTCCCGGCGAACCGGCACGAACACGAACCCGATCAGGCTGGCACCGTGCTCTGCCGCCGTCTGCGCTGCGTTCAGATCCCGAATGCCGCAGATCTTAGCCAGCGTCATGCAACCCCCATGAGATCGCGCACCGATTGCTGCCGATTCGCGGATCGCATCAGAGATTCGCCAACCAGGATTGCGTGGGCCCCTGCCCGCTGCA
>SLFF01000220.1 GCA_007124395.1 Thermomicrobiaceae bacterium
AACGAGACACATCGCCGATGAATAGGTGAAAAGGCGGCCTTCGGCGCGAATCTCCCAGATACCGTGATCCGGCGTGCGCCACTCTTCGGCAGCGGCATCGATCAACGGGCGAAGCCGGGACCAGAGATGCTCGTCGATACTGCCGCCAGGCATCCCCCACTGATAGGCCACGTCGATGATCTCGCCGTAGACGTCGTGCTGGCGCTGATCAGCCGCTCCATTGCCCCAGCGCACCGGCGGGGACTTTCGATAGCCTTCCAGCAGCGGGTCTTCCCACTCTGGTTCTGGCTGATTGCCGTCCAGGGTGTAGAGCACATGCGGCTGTCCATCACGCTCCACGGCATCGAGCACCCAGCCAAGGAAAGCCCAGGCTTCGCTGGTCATCCCGATCCGGCGCAACGCGAAGACAGAGAAGGCGCAGTCCCGAATCCATGCGTAGCGGTAGTCCCAGTTTCGTGGACCGCCGATCGCTTCGGGAAGTGAGGACGTCGGTGCTGCTACGATCGCCCCGGTTGGGAGGTAGTCCATCATCTTCAGGGTGATGGAGGATCGGCGCACCAGATCGTACTGTGGGCCATCATAATGGAAGCAACTGATCCAGTTTCGCCAGGCATTGATCGTCGATTGCATGCAGTGTTCCGGCGAAATCGGGGTGAATCGGTGCGGTGGGCGCTTCCAGTGAAGCATCACATGGAACGAATCGCCAGTCTCCAGCGAGAGCTCGGTGTGCATGCCATCCAGTTCCACGGTGGAATACATGGAAAGGTCGAGCTCCGGCTGTTCGTTCAGATCGAGTAGATAGCCGCCACTACTCCGACTGATCTCGGCGCCACCACGAGGGGAAATATCGACCCGGAGATTTACCGGTCCCTGCAGCACTTCGACCTTCCGAACCAGTTCACGCCGGCCAGGCGGGGCATCTTCATGGAGATTCACGCCACTGCGGAGCGTCATGGCATCGGTAATCCGGATCATACCGTCGCCATTGCGGAGCTCGGTAACCAGGACTCCGGTATCTTCAATATAGTACTGGCGAGAGGTGCGAACCTCATCCAGCGAAATCGAGAAGGCACCCCCTCGCACGGAATCGAGAATCTGTGCGAATATCGGGGAAGAATCGAACCGCGGAACGGACATCCAGGGGATACTGCCGTCCCGGGCTACGAGTGCCGATCCGGTGCAGTCACCAATCAGGGCGTGATCCTCGATCGGCAGGTAGCCATCGATCCGTTCGATCGGAGTAAACTCTGGCATTAGTTTGCGATCTCCCTTCCATAAGAAGCGTCGTGTGTTGGCAGACAGGCAGTGTAGTATGCGACTGATCAGGTACGGGCTGATTTGCGGCCGATTGAATCGAAGCCGCGTCGTTGCGCAGGTTCTGGTCTGCACGAATCGTACCTGAAGCCTCTTACGGAGATACGAACGGGTCCAGGACCAGCGAAGATTCACAGTTCAGGAAGGCTAACGCGTGGCTGACGATCTCGCTCGATTGCTCCGGCACATTGCCCATCAATACACCGGGCCCCAAGAGGTCAAGGAAGTCGAGCGAGATGATCCGAACATCTCGGCCGACGATCTTGGTCGGCAACGAGATCGCGCCATGCGGGACGAGGAACGGCGGGTTCAGGAACTCAAGGATGCGTTCCGCCGGGGCCTGGCCCGTTCGTATCGGGCCAGAGAAGCGGGCGGAGATGCGATCTCGCTGGATGATCGAGATCCGGATCAGAACAGGATCGCCGATGCGCTGGTGCACTTCCTGGTGGGGCCGGGCATCGCAACGTCCAGAACCCGCGAGACGATTCCTCAGCACTACATCTATACAATCTGGGTCGACTGGCCACGCCTGTTCAGGGTGGCTCGCGAAGCCCGGATCGATCTCAAAGCAAGCATCAGACAGATACCGGACGAGTAAACCGGGAGGTTCCCATCGGAGCGCTAACACCAGAGGATCGCCAGAGACTGGACGACGTTGCGGCACGGATCGACGTCGAGTTCAAACGCGAGGAACTGCTGCGCCTGGCGCTGGTTCACCGGTCATATCTGAATGAACTGGGGCTGGATAGCGATGAAGCGATTGCAGACTCCAACGAGCGTCTGGAGTTTCTCGGCGACGCCGTGCTGGGCATGATCACCGCCCAGTTCCTCTATGAACGGTATCCCGATCTTCCCGAAGGTCAGCTCACGGCGTTTCGTACCGCGCTGGTGCGCACCGAGACGCTGGCTGCCTGGGCACGTCACTTCAACCTCGATCAGCATCTGTACCTCGGTCGAGGAGAGTTGGTCAACGAAGGTGATGTGAGGGATCGGATTCTGGCGGGAGCATTCGAAGCTATCATCGCCGCTATCTATCTCGATCGCGGATTACGCAAGACTCGTGAGTTTCTACAGAAGCTGTTGCAGGCAGATGCCGACGCCATCATCACCGTGGGGCAGGAAACCAACTACAAGGGTCGCCTGCAGGAATTGATTCAGGAGCAACACCGGATTACCCCTGCGTACCATACACTCACTGTCAGCGGACCGGCCCACGAGCGGATATTCGAAGTCGCAGTGCTGGTCGGTGAAGAGCAGATAGGAACCGGACGCGGGAGCAGCAAGCGGGCCGCTCAGCAGGAAGCCGCCAAACGCGCGCTGGAGCAATTGAAGCTGACTGAAGGGGAGACCGAAGAATGAGCAGGCTCTACGATCAGTTGACCATCTTCGGTGGCAACGCCAACCCCGAGCTGACCCGGGAGATTTGCGCCTATATTGATATTCCACCCGGACGAATCGAAGTCTTCAAGTTCAGCAACGAAAACATCTTTGTCCGGATCGGCGAAAGTGTCCGGGAGAACGATGTCTTCGTCATCCAGCCACTCAGCGGCAAGATAAACGACAGCATCATGGAGTTGCTGATCATTATCGATACCCTGAAGCGCTCCTCTGCCGGCCGGATTACCGCGGTGATCCCGTATTTCGGCTATGGCCGTACCGACAAGAAAGATCAGCCCCGGGTGCCGATTACGGCCCGGTTGATCGCCGACATGATTACCGTGGCCGGTGCCAATCGGGTCCTGACCGTCGATCTCCACGCTGGCCAGCTCCAGGGATTCTTCAACATCCCGGTCGATGAGATGACCGCCCTGCCGACGATCGCCGACTACTTCATCAACAAGAATCTGCAAAATCCGGTCGTGGTAGCTCCGGATCTCGGGAGCAGCAAACGTGCCCGAAACTTCGCCGAAGACATCAATGCCTCACTTGCGGTGATCGAAAAGCGCCGGGTCGGCAATGTCGACAAGAGCGAAGTGCTCAACCTGATCGGCAGCGTGAAGGATCAGCCAGTCGTCATCATCGACGACGAGATCGATACCGCTGGCTCGCTGAGTCAGGCCGCCGAGGTATGCCTGCAGAATGGCGCATCGGAGATCTACGCCGCCTGTACACACGCCGTTCTCAGTGGACCAGCGATCGAGCGACTGGAAGCATCTCCGATACGTGAGCTGGTGATCAGCAACACGATTCCGCTGCCCCCGGAGAAGCAATCCGATAAGATTACGGTGCTATCGCTGGCAGCAATTCTCGGCGAGTCGATCCAGCGTATTCATACCGGGACCAGTGTCAGCTCAGCCTATCGGAGTGCTGACCGGACCCCGATGCCGTAACCGGCGGCGATTACCTGTACGTTCGACTAGCAGACTTGCTAGAATTCCTGCAGTGACAGCCGGGCAACAATTCGGAACGATGACGATGAGCCAGTCCCGCGGTCATACACAGCACTCGTTCGCACACCATCCTCACCAGCCGTAGTTGGAAGGCGCCACCGTGTCCAGGAATCGTCCATCATTTGCCAACGCACGGAAGAACCAGTCTGGTTCCCGCAACGTGCTCGCCCTTATCATCCTGACGGTGTTTGCAATCGGCGTAATCGCCATCGGGTTATTCCTGCTTGCCGATCGCCTTGGAACCGCATCGATCGGTTCAGATGGCGCCGAGAACGGTGAAGTAGCCGTCTCGGATGATCCATCAGCCACTGAAGAGCCAACCGCTGAGGTGGAAGATCAGCCGACACCGCTTCCACCTGATCCCGAAGATCTCGAGACTGCCCGTGAGATTGCTGAGGGCTGGGTAACGCTCTGGGAAGCCGAAGATTACCGGGGGATGTACGAGCTGATCTCCCAGGAGTCACGCTCGATCATCGACCGGGATGAGTTCGTCGAGCGATACGAAGGCATCGCTCAGGAACTGGCCCAGACCGATATCGAAGTCGAAATCACTGGCGGCGTCGAAGAAGCGCTTCGCTTCAACCTCGTCGTAACCCGGGATTCTGCGCGTGTCGGTGAGTTCGAGGATGAAATTCTCCTCACCATGGTGCAGGAAGCCCAGGGCCGCCCGCGTATCGACTGGTCGCCGTCACTCATCGTGGATGAACTGGCGGATGGCTTCATACGATGGCGTCCGGATATCCCCCAGCGGGGACGAATTCTCGACCAGCATGGTCGACCGCTGGCGCATCTCGGCCAGATCAGCAAGGTCGGGGTGATTCCAGGTGATATTGAAGACGAAGGTGCGCTGCTCAACGAGCTGAGCGATCTGCTTGACATGTCCGAGGAGCGGATCGAGAGCACCTATTCCGCCGGTGATCCGGGGTGGTTCATGCCGATTCGCGATTTCCCGGACCAGATGGATGAAGAACTTGTTGACCGACTCAACGCCATTCCTGGCGTTTCGATCCAGAAGTGGCCTGAGCGCGTCTATCCGGCTGGACCGGCAGCGGCACACGTCGTCGGATACCTCACAGAGGTGTCATCCGAGGAGCTTCCGAACCTGATAAGCGAAGGATATGCCCCTGGCGACGTCCTCGGACGTGGGGGTATCGAATCCTGGGGCGAGGAGTATCTGGCCGGAACTCGTGGCGGCAGAATCATCGTCGTCGGCCCGGACGGCAACGAGCGACGCACCGTCGTGGAGGTCTCCAGCGAACCGGCTGCCGATATCACGCTGACGATCGATATCGATCTGCAACGCGCCGCCTATGACGCACTCGGGGACGACGTAGGAAGCGTGGTTGTCGTGGATCCCGAAAGCGGTGCGGTTCGCGCGATGGTGAGCAAGCCATCCTTCAATCCCAATGACTTCATTATGGGTCACACCACCGAGAGCTGGGAACAGATCAACGATCCCGACCTCCGACCACTGGAGAATCGCACCACCACGTTTGCCTACCCGGTCGGCTCCATCTTCAAGGTCATCACTATGGCCGCCGGGATGGAGTACCTCGGTATGGATTCGCAAACGACGATGGACTGCTCGGCCGAGTTCCAGCTGCCAGGATCCGATCAGGTCTGGCGTGACTGGAGTCCGGACGGACAGGGAAACCTCTCGTTGCACAATGCGCTGGTGCAATCCTGTAACACGATCTTCTATCAGATCGGCGCCGATCTCGACTCCGAGGATCAGGACCTGTTGCCGGAAGCTGCACGGGGTTTCGGACTCGGCTCCTCTACCGGGCTGGATGCACTGCGGGAAGTCTCCGGCACCGTGCCGGATGCGCAGTGGAAGATCGAGACCGTCGGTGATTTCTGGTCACGCGGAGATGCCGTCAACCTGTCGATCGGGCAGGGTTACTTCGAGGCAACACCGCTCCAGATGGCGGTCCTGTATGCGGCCATCGCCAATGGTGGAACGCTCTACGAGCCATATCTGGTACAGGAGATTGCATCGCTGGAAGGCGACATTCTCTATGAGGCAGAAGAGCAGGAAAACGGCGAGATTCCGTTCCCGGATTCCACGCTATCTGCCATCCGGGAGGCTATGGTGGACGTCACCCAGGCAAGCAACGGCACGGCGGTCGAGGTCTTCGACGGAGCCCTGGTTCCGTCCGGTGGAAAGACCGGAACGGCCGAAACGAGCCGGGATGATCCGCACTCCTGGTATGCCGCCTTTGCCCCGGACGGTAGCCCGGGCATGGCAATGGTGGCAATGGTCGAGTTCGGTGGAGAAGGTTCCGCCGTTGCGGCCCCGATCTCACGGCAGGTCGTTGATTTCTGGGCCGATAACCTGATGGATGATTAGCTCCCCGCAAGGGGTCAGGAGCAAACGCATGGGCAACCCGCGAACCGTTGGTATTCTGATCTTCGACGATGTGGAAGTTCTCGACTTCTGCGGTCCCTTCGAAGTTTTTTCAGTGGCCGGAAAACCGGATCAGGATGGTGGTGAGGACGACAAGCTCTTCCGGGCGATCACCATTGCCGAGGAAGATCGCATCATCAACTGCCGGGGCGGGTTGCTGGTTCAACCCCATTACACGATTGCCAATCATCCGGATCTCGATATCGTCGTCGTCCCCGGTGGCAAGGGCACCCGGCGTGAGCGATACAACCGGAATCTGCTGGACTGGATCACGCTGCAGGATCAGAAGATCGAACTGCTGACCAGCGTCTGCACCGGCTCCTTCCTGCTGGCCGAAGCGGGGAAACTCGATGGACTCTCGGCCACGACGCACTGGGCCAGTGTGGATTCAATGCGTGAGACCTACGAATCGATCTCGATGCAGGCCGATACCCGATTCGTCGATCAGGGCCGGATCATCACCTCAGCGGGGATCTCGGCAGGCATCGACATGTCGTTGCACGTCGTCTCCCGGCTGCACGGCCAGGATACGGCAGCCTGGACCGCTCGCCGCATGGAATACGACTGGTCTCCGGAGTAATCCGCGTTCGCGAACGCTTTCCCTGTTCCCGCATTTCAATGAGTACACAGACCGGCAGCGCATCCGAGCGTTGCCGGTAGCTTTGTGTGCGTTGATGAGATGAAGTGGGGGAGCTATGGGGACCGCACAATCAGCTATCGCTACCGAGAATCGATCATCCCGCTGGATAAACCAGTGCCCGCTGGCAGGGGTATGGATCGATGGGCAGCGCGAACGCAGGTGATCGACCCCATCGATCATCTGGTTCAGCCTGGATAGAGTGACGGCATCAGACACAATACTCGCCCACATCCCAATCACCCCCCGTTTGCGATCTCCGTCGGATACGCTAGAATGCCCGGACAATGAACACGACGCGCGAGCGTGAATCTGTCCGGGCCGAACGCGCCACACATCAGGGGGAAGTGCGGTCTATGTTTCTGTTTCTTATTCTGGGGGTTCTACTGCTGATTGGCGCCGGAGTGGCGCTCTGGAATCGGCGCAAATTCTCGGAGAAGATGAATATCATCCGGCGAGCTGTGCGTGCCAGACCTGGTGAAGTCGGCAATGCCTTTCCGGGTGAACTGGTCGCCGTTACCGGCAACGCCGAAAGCAGCCAGGCGCTGATCAGTGAACAGAGCGAGACTCCGTGCATCTATTACGACTTCCAGATCGTTCGCCGATACGAACGCAGTCGAGGTGGTGTCTCCATGGGGGGACGGAACCTTCGCGGGAGACGACGCCGCACCGGCCGACAGCGCGGACGTGAAACCGTGGCAGAGAACGAACAGTGGGTCCCGTTCCGGATCGAAGACGAGTCTGGAGCCGTTCGCGTCAATCCAGATGGCGCCTGGTTCGAGGCCCGCAAAGTCATGGATCGCTACGAGCGTGAGGACAGCAATAATCTCCTTGGCATCCCCGGTCTCAACGTCAATCTCGGCTTTGGTGGCAACCAGACGCTCGGCTACGAGATCAAAGAGAACGCGATTCCCACTGGAACCCCGCTCTTCATTGCCGGGCCAGTCAATGAACAGGGCGAGATCGAGCGCAATCGAAATCACGGGCTGATCGTCACCTACCGGTCAGAATCTGCCCTGCGCGACGACTGGGGCAAGCGAGAGCGCTACCAGCTCATCGCCGCACTCGTTGCCGCAGGTCTCGGCGTTCTGGCGTTCTTCGGCGCCGGCGTCGCCTGGCTCCTGTCGTTCTTCTAGCTAGCCTGCTGCCTTCGAGCCAGCGCGATCCCCGCTGCCCGTTACCTCAGACCGGCATCTGCGTCTGAACCAGCAGACAGGATGGCCCGAAACGGTATGAGGCATCAAGTGATGACGAGCCAGCAACGGCAGACAATGCGTGAGCCGTCGGAGGAAACCGGGCTGGACGATCGAGACATCGTCGAGTTGGCCAGGCGATCTCCAGAGGCGTTCGGTACGCTGTACGAGCGGTATATCGATCGCATCTTCGGGTACTGTGCCCGACGTGTGGAATCCCGACAGGCCGCCGAAGACCTCACCGCGAACATCTTCGAACGTGCGTTTTCGAAACTCGGTTCCTACCGTGGCGGATCATTCCGCGCCTGGCTCTTCTCCATTGCCCACAACACCGTGACCGATCACTACCGACGGCGGCGCCCCGTCGTCTCATGGGAACCATCCATGAGTGGGGCTGACGATGCCCCAACGCCGGAAGAACACGCCCTGGCCATCGACGATCAGGCGCAACTTCACCACCTGATGTCATCACTCACCGAAAACCAGCGTCAGATTGTCGAATTGCGGCTGGCCGGTCTCACCGGCGCGGAGATCGCCGAGGTGGTCGATCGCTCACCGGACGCCGTCAAGATGATGCAGCACCGGGCACTTGAGCGCATGCGCACCCAACTATCAACTGAACCAGCGGATGCGGAGAATACCGATGAGTAATCCGGATCGCACCCATCTCGACCAGATCAACGATGCCTGGGATGAGCGGGTCAAGAACGGCCGTGCCTCGAACCAGCAGGCTGATGAGTTCGCCGACACCATCGATGCGCTCCATCGGGCCAGTCCGCCAGACCGTCCATCGCCAGAATTCCGAGCCCGGCTCAAGCAACAGCTCAGCCAGCAGGCTTCCGGGATCGGATCTGACCGGATCGACGACACCGAACCTGTTGCCGACAGCCCACCATTGCCGACGCCAATCGATGCTGGACGAAGACGAGACGGAGATGACGATATGCAACGCCGTCGAACACTGCTCAGCCACGCCGGTGAACTGGCCGCGATCGTGGCGATCCTGATTGTGGCCGCCGTTGGCGTCGCGCTCTGGCAATCCGGCGACTCCGGGATGTTGCCGGGTGCCTCTGGTGATGATGCGGAGGAAGTGGTCGTCCCCACTCCGGAGCCGACCGGCCCCGGCCTCTGGGAGAACGTCACACTCGATGAAGCACAGACACTGACCCCGTACGACCTGATCGTTCCTGATGATCTTCCCGAGGGCTACGAACTGGATTCCATAACTGTTGCAAACCTCACTGAGATGGCCGCTCTGGAGGACCACGATCTCGGTGAGCGTGACGACGGCGAGCCATTCGTCACCACCGTGCTGGAGTTCCGGAACGCCGACGGGCAATTCATCGAGCTTGCATTGCAGAATCTAAAGTCTCCCGGATTGGACGGCGATGAGCCACAGCATGTGCCGGGAGTTG
>SLFF01000374.1 GCA_007124395.1 Thermomicrobiaceae bacterium
ATCGATAAAGGTTGTCGCTTTTCCGGCCAGTACCTGGCGGGGAAAGCGCATTTCACGGGCGGATTAAGGAGCATCGTAGCACCGTCTGCCGCGTGTAGCCAGTCGTATCCCGATCTGGCACACATCAGGGGAAGGGCGCTACGCCCTTCCCCTGTACTTCCTGGCAATTGCTGACCGCGCGTTGTCAGGACATCCGGCTGGCGAAGACTTCGCCTTCCTTCATCACCAGCTGGATCTTTTCGGTGTTGCGAAGAATATTGACCTGATCGAGCGGGTTACCATCCACCAGGATGATGTCGGCCGATTTGCCAACTTCAAGCGTTCCGGTGACATCACCGAACTGGATGCACTCCGCAGCGGTTTTCGTGGTGGCCACGATTGTGTCCATCGCCGACATCCCTGCCCGGCGCATCAGCTCCAGCTCGATGGCGTTTTCACCCTGTTTGTTGAACGGCGTCCCGGCATCGGTGCCCATGGCGATCTTCACACCGGCCTTGTATGCGCGGTCGAAGCTCTCCAGATGGGCTTCCTGGGCCTCGCTCGCCTTGCGAACGGCGTAGGCCGGGATCCCGGCTTCCTCACCGTACTCGACGATCTGGAACACGGCATTCAGCGTCGGAACGAAGTAGACGTTGTTGGCGAGCATCATCTCGACGGTCTCATCATCGATCCAGAAGCCGTGCTCGATGCTGGTGATGCCAGCCTTGATGGCGTTCTGGATGCCGGTGGTTCCCTGAGCATGGGCAAAGGTGTGAACCCCGTGTGCCTTCGCCTCGTGGATTCCGGCGGCCATCTCTTCGATCGTCATATGCGGAGCGCCTGGCTCATCACCGTCCGACATCACTCCACCGGTGGCTGAGACAAACTTTATGCAGTCGGCCCCCATTTTCAGCATCAGCCTGGTTGCCTTGCGGACCTCGTCCGGGCTATCGCAGAGTCCCGGATTATCGATCGAGACATGTGGGGCGAAGTAGCCGTCGCCATGGCCACCGGTGCTGGTCAGGCCGTAGCCTGGTGCCCGCATTCGTGGCCCAGGGATCAGTCTATCGTTGATGGCATCCCGGGTGGCGATGTTGGTGTATCCATGGGCTGCGGCATCTCGCACGGTGGTGAAACCAGCTTCGAGGAGTTTCCGGGCATGAACACCGGACTTGATAGCGGTGTAGGCGTGCTTCTCTTTGAGGCGGCGCATCGGGTTGGGGTTGCCGTCGGATCCGATATGGATGTGGGCGTCGATCAATCCCGGCATGATGGTTCGGCCGCCAGCTTCGATGACCTCGGCTCCTGTCGATCGGATGTCGGATGCCGCTCCGACTTCGAGGATCCTGCCGTTTTCGATGAGAATGGCGCCGTTGTCGATCGGTTCGGCTCCAGTGCCGTCGATCAGCATTCCGCCGCGGATCAGTGTGCGTTTCGAACTGGTGCTCACGAAGTGTCCCTCTCTGTGGCTCTCGTCCAACGAATTTCGGGACATCGTAGCATTATTTGTCAGTAGTTGAGGTTAGTGAGGGTTGTTGGAGCTGGTGAGATGCTCGCGTCGCTGCTGGTATTCGTCACTGTCGATCTCGCCACTGGCGTAGCGACGATCGAGGATTTCCAGGGCGCTTTCCCGGGTGTCCGGGGATTGCTCAGTATGAGTCCGCTGTTTTCGAACCAGCAGATAGACCACGAATAGCACTCCCAGCAACAGCGGGCCACCAAGAATGAAGAGCAGGATAGCCAGTTCCCACGGTCCTATTGGCACTGGTGGCGCTCCTTTCTTTTCATGCTTGACCTGAAAAGGGCGCATCGACGATGTAATGGCTATCGGTTACTGCGGACCTCCCGGTAGATGGCGTAGAAGATCAGGATCGTCAATCCGGCCATCAATACGGGTACGGCGATCGAAATCAGTGCGATGAAGATGGTGTCCAGTAGGTCTAGCATCGATTTACCTTGCTACGCAAAACGAGTCCCGATCTCAAGTGTAGCGCGTAATCAGCAGTCGCGAATCATCTCGTGGCGCTCGACCGAACCAGTCGGACCATCAGTTCGATGGCCGTCTCGACCGGCAATCCCTGATGCCGGACGAGTGAACGCCAGGTATCGAACCAGATAGCGTGAAAGATCGCCGCGTAAAGGAGATCTTCCTGCGTTTCTGGAGCGCTCCATGGCTCGCTCAGTACGGCATGATACCAGCGCAGCGCGTCCATAAACGGCTGAGTCGCCGCCTCGAGCGCCGGGACCTCGGGGAGATCGCGCAGGATGTTCGATGTCATTCGCTCGGTACGCTGATAGAAGTCGTAGATGTCAGCCAGCCCGGCACGAAGACGGTCTTCCGGGTCCGGTATCCATCCCCACGGTGTGGCATCTGGTGGTGGGTTCTGGGAGAGAAAGTGCGCTCCACAGGCTTCGATCAGCGCCGGTTCGTCCGGAAAATGTCGATAAACTGTGAGCCGTTGCACGCCGGCACGTTCGGCAATCGCTTTGATCGACGTGTTGGTTGGCCCTACCTCTTCGTGGAGCGCCGCCACGGCCTCAACGATTCGCTGACGCGTCTCCTCCTGCTTTCTGGCTCGTGCCTTGAGTTCGTATCTGCGGGCCATAGCTGCTTTCAGCGAGATGAACCGGTACTGGTAGCCGCGAACAGACATGTGATGTTCGAGGCATCTTCAGTATACGCTGGTGTGCAACGAATATCGGAGCCACGGCTACCAGCCCGTTTGTCGTCACCCGGTCAGGCTTCCTGAACCGTCAACTGTAGTTCGATCCCCGAGGGATCCCGCAGCGTTGCCGTCGATTCACTGACATCGATGGCGATTCCGACCTCGCTCACCCGCTCCAGCGTCTGATCGAACGAGGAGCGGTCGGGAAGCACGATCGAGTACGACTTCAGGTTGACGTGTTCGTCTGGCGCAGGCTCAGCGTTGCGGCTGTGCCAGATATTGGCGCCGATGTGGTGGTGGTATCCGCCAGCGGACATGAAGAGCGCACTCGGCATCCGGGCCACGATATCGAACCCCAGGATGTCACGATAGAACCTGGCGGTTTCCTCGATATCCGTCACCTGCAGATGGATGTGACCGAGCGTGGTGCCTGAGGGCATCCCGGTCCATGGATCGCTGGCCTGCTCGGCCGCTTCCAGTAAGCCACGGATGTCTACCGGCTCCACGCCCATCCGAACCTGGCCGTCCTGCCATTCCCACTCGTCCCGGGGACGATCCCGGTAGATTTCGATGCCGTGGCCGTCCGGGTCTTCCAGATAGAGAGCTTCACTGACGAAATGGTCGCCCTGCCCCGGGAGTGGCATATCCTGACGCAGCCAGTTGGTCAGCCATCGTCCCAGATCGGCCCGGGTCGGAACCAGAATCGCAAAGTGATACAGCCCCGGATAGCTTCTGGCGCCTCTCGGCCACGGCTCGGCACCGGAATGCTCTTCGAGCTCCAGCAATGGAGTCTCAGCCACTCCGAGCGTTGCGGCGCTCTCATCCTTGCTGATCAGCCGAAGGCCGATGAGATCCGCGTAGAAGCTGATCGATCGGTTGAGATCGGAAACCGTCAGACTGAGCTGGCCGACATCGGTTTGCGGATGAATCCGAGCATGGTGAACCGTTCGTCCTTCTTGATGCATCGCATAACTCCTGAATCAAGAGTAGCTATTACTGTAAGAATCATGCCAGATGCCGGGCCTGTGCGTCCATCTCCGAATCACTCGATGTCACGTCTGGACGCTCCAGTGCATCAGATAGAGTAGCCAGATAACCGCATCATCAAGGAATCGAGGCAAAGCCGTGTCATTCACACCGGGACCCCTGGATCAGGCGGCGCAACGGGGATACCGTGCAGTTGGCGAAGATGTCAGGCAAGGCAGGGGAGGCGAGGTGCGGCAACGGTGCTGTATCACCCTGCTGGTGCCGGTGATTGCTATTATCGCACTGATGATTCTGGCGGCAATCGCCGGCGTTCAGGGCTAGTCAACCTGCGCCGGTACTGCAACCGTCAGCGCTCGTGTTCCCCGGGAGGCGATGAAAGATCAGTTGAGCCGGCGTAACAGGCCGCGAAGCCCGCTCGCCTTTTGACTGGGCCGGTTGATCTTCGGACGTTGCTGGCCTCGACGGCGAAACGCCTCATTCAACATCAGTTCGATCTTCGGCTGATCCATGAACCAGTGAAACGGTTGTATTCCAGGTGTCGGACTCTCCTTGTTGTAGCCTTTGGCAGCCACCACAAGTGCATCTTCGAGCTCGGTGATGGCGATCGCCTCCGCGGATATCTCATCCAGCCGGTAGCCCAGAGCCCTCAGAAGATCCTCATATCCGGTGGGCGTCAGTTCAGTCTGGTAGATCGGCTTCTCCTCGGCCAGCTCTTCATGAATCGAACTTGCAACCAGCCTCGGGAAATCTCGATCGGGGAACTCCAGTGCCTGAATCTGACGAGCTCGCTGCTTCTGGGCACGGACCAGAAAGCCCCCGTTGACCTCCACGATGGTTATGGTGTGATAGCCATACACGTCGAGTTGCCGGCCGATTGTCCGGAGGCGATTCTGATAGGTGAGTTCCAGACGCTCTTGAGGAATGTGCGACAGTGTTGGATCGCTGACGGCACGTTTTGCGGCTGCGCTGGAACCTTCCTGATTGCTCAGCAGTTCCCGGGCCTCTTCGGCAATAATCCACTGAAATTGATCGCCAACCGGTACGAAATCGTGGATGCCAGCCCGAAAAGAGGCGATGGCGACTGACTGCTCCCTGGACTCCGAGTAGATGATGGCCGGGACCGATGGCTTGCGATTGCGGATACGCGTCAGTGCCTCCAGCCCATCCATCCCCGGCTGTTCGTAGCTCATCAGGATGAGGTCACACTCGTTGGCCCCGGACCAGAGGACCGCCGCTTCGCCATCAGGCCGGTGAATTGGCTGAACCAGCATCACACCGGAGACAGCGTCCCGGATCATCTGAGTTCGCCCCTGATTCGGATCTACCAGAAGGATTTTCGGTTGTTTCATGATACTGGCTCTCCATGCGCGAATCTGACCCGGCTTGATGAACGGCTACACTATTATGGTACTTCTCAGGGGAGTTTCGTTCATGGGTCAACAGTACCGGGTCTGAGAACCGGTGCATCTCTTCTGGTATCTCGGACAGCAACGATCAAATCACCTGATAGACGAATACCCGGGATCGTACATCTGGGTGTGCTTCAGGGTATGGCTGGAACACCGGACTCTGATCGATGACTTTCCAGGATCCCTGTTGTTCGAGACGATCCATGCGCAATCGGTACCCGCGTTCCCGATAGACGTCGTCGCGAATGCTGAACACGAAGTACCCGCCCGGCCGAATCACGCGTATGAGCTCCTCGAATGCGCTTGCTGGAGCGTGGCCCTCAGTAAAGACACCCACTGCGTAGCAGTGATCGAAGGAGTCGGTGCCGAAATCCAGAGCTTCACCGAGCACCATCCGATACGCGGCGCGATAGCAGTTGCGTGCTTCGGCGCGTTTCAGCATCTCGCTGGAGAGGTCGATAGCGGTCAGATCGTGATATCCCATCGGCTTCAGGTAGGACCCGATCAGACCGGTACCGGCGCCGGCGTCCAGAACCTTGCTATCCGGGGGAATGTAGCGTCCGATGTAACCGGTCGAGACCGTCCGGATCAGGTGTCCGAGCTGGTTGACGTCGCTGTCGTAGCTTTCAGCCCAGGTATCGTAGGCGGCTTCCAGATCGCTCACGTCGGTTGCGCCGTAGACCCGGTCGAGCCGGTGTGAGAGCGATTTTCCGCGATCTTCCATCATTTCCTGCCTGTTCACTGACAACGAACACGTCGGGGCCGGCGTGTGCCGGCCCCTCGATCATGGTGTGTTCGAATTATGCCGGGTCAACCGGACTATTGCACCTGGTAGACGAAGACGCAGTGCTGGACGTGTGGGTCGACCTCGGTAAAGAGCCGGAACTTCTCACTCTTCTCGACCAGCTTCATTTTGCCAGCCTTTGTCATCTCGGCCACTTTGTCCTGGTAGCCTTCGTTTTCATAAATATCGGGCCGGATCGTGACGATGAAGTGCCCGCCTGGCTTCACGATACGGGCGATCTCGTCGAAGCCACTGGACGGGGCATGGCCCTCGGTGAATGTGCCGACGGAGACACAGGCATCGAAGCTGTTGCTCTCGTACTTGAGCGGCTCGCCGATAACCTGTCGATCCAGCTCGGTGTAGACGCCGGTATCCCGGGCGATCTTCAGCATACCGTTGGAGAGATCGAATCCTGTGATGTCATCGTGCCCCATCCCGTTCAGCACACGGCCGATGATACCGGTTCCTGCGCCAGCATCGACGATCTTCGCGTTGGCGGGAACATGTCGGCCGACATAGCCGGCGGTAATCGCCGGGAGCATGTAGCCACGCTGGAACACGTCTTCGTCATAGCGGTCGGCCCAGGCATCGTAGGCCTGTTCGAGTTCATCGTTCGACTTGGCGGAATAGACGTTCTCGAGAATCGGATCGCGTTTTTCGGTAGCCATATGGAGTTGAACCTCTCTCTGTATCGAAAAGTATTCGAAAAAAACTGCTTCGTGCCGGAACCTACTTTGCGAATTGATAAACGTAGACGTGCCCGACGATGTTCGGCTCGGCCTCGGTGAACGGCCGGAACTGCTGGCTCCGGTCGATCAGCTTCATCGTTCCGGCTTTCTCCATCTCCTGCTCTTTATCCTTGAAACCACTGCCGAGATAAACATCTTCCCGAATGGTGACGATGAAGTACCCGCCCGGCTTGACGATACGGGCGATCTCATCGTACCCACTCGTCGGAGCGTGGCCCTCGGTGAATGTGCCGACGCAGACGCAGGCGTCGAATTCGTCCGTCTCATACTTCAGCGGTTCACCCAGCACCTGTCGATCCAGGCGGGTATACGCTCCGGTCCGGCTTGCGACATCGAGCATCCCCTGTGAGAGATCGAACGCGGTGATATCCGGGTAGTCCATTGCCACCAGAATGCGACCCATCAGACCGGTTCCAGCGCCAGCGTCTACCAGTTTTGCGTTCGGTGGAACGTGCCGGGCAACGTACCCAGCGGCAACCGATGGGAAAAGGTATCCGAACTTGAAGAGGTCTGAGTCGTACTGCTCGGCCCAGTCGTCGTAGGCCTTTTCCAGATCTTGCTGTGTAGTCGCGCCGTAGACGCGCTCCAGCACGTCAGCCCGTTTCTGTTCGCTCATTCAAAAAAGCTCCTCGTAAATACAGGTCCCCGACATCCGGAAATCCCGGACATCACCGATGGTCGGCCGGGATAAGCTCCGCGGCCTTCTCCACTCTTATTGCAGCAGATTGGATGCCATCAGGTGAACAGGCGGCGGAGATTTGTTGATTTGATCGGTAATTCAGGCGCTTCTTCGGGCCTCGTCACGGTCGAAACCTTCACCGGTCGGCGCACCTGGTGTATTGTGATCTCTCAGAGTGCGGTGACATTGGAGAAGGAGCGCGATCTATGGCAGTCATGCGTCCAGCAATCATGGGGCGAAACGGTGTTGTGGCATCAGCACATCCAGCGGCATCGCTAGCTGGTCTGAAGGTGCTTATGTCCGGCGGCAACGCGGTGGATGCCGCGATTGCGGTTGCGTCCACATTAAATGTCGCGGAACCGTATATGTCCGGCCTTGGTGGCGATGGCGTGATGCTCGTCACTACGCCCGGAGCCAGTGCGCCGGTAGTTATCGACTACCTCGGCTTCGCTCCACAGGATGTCCAACCCGCTGGGATGCAGCGATCCGACACGCTGAACGGCCCGAAAGCCCCGCTCGTTCCGGGTGCCGCCAAGGGCTGGTTCGCCGCGTTGCAACGATTCGGCACGAAGTCCGCCGGTGAGATCTTCGCCCATGCGATCGACGTTGCCGAGAATGGGTCACCGGTGACCCATAAGAACGCGGAGTTCATCAACAACAACACCCATCAGATTTCGCCACACAGACTGGCGGCCGAGACATTCCTGACCAATGGCGCCGCTCCGAAGCCTCATGCCCTGATTCGCCAGCCGAAGCTCGCCAAAACCTATCGAGTGCTGGCCGAGGACGGACCGGACGCGATCTATGACGGGCCACTCGGTAAGGAGATGTGCCGGTCGATTCAGGAAGCTGGCGGGTATCTCTCGATGGACGATCTGCGAGCATTGAAGGTCAACTGGCCGGAGCCGATCGGGTCGCCATTTCACCAGTATCAGATCTTCGGAGCTCCGCCGCCAACCTGCACGATCGAGTACCTTGAACTGCTCCGGATTCTGGAGAACGAAGACCTGCCTGCCATGGGCCATAACTCTGCCGACTATCTCCATCTGCTAGTCGAGGCGATCAAGCTGGCATCGGCAGATCGCATCGAATACGCGATGAAGTCCGGCTTCGATCATACGAGCCTGCTCAGCGGCGATTACGCGGCCAGCCAGGCCTCCCGGATCGATCGGCAGACGGCATCACAGGGTCGAGGTGAACGGTTTGGCGAGGTGGAAGCCGGGGCAGTTTCGCCCGGAGTTCCGGGGAGAAAGAACGGTGAGCACACCACCCACTTTGCCGTGATCGATGCCGACGGTATGGCCGTCAACGTGACGCAGTCGATCGGCTCACCGTTCGGCAGTGGGTTCATGGCCGGTGAGACCGGCATCATGATGAACAACTTCCTGGACTGGACCGACCTCGATCCCCAGAGCCCCAACGCGATGCAACCCGGCAAGCCGATGGAGAACTGCATGAGCCCCGGACAGATCTTCGTGGATGGGCAGTTCGTCAGCACGCTCGGTACCCCCGGTTCGTGGGGCATTCTGCAGACCACTCCTCAGATGATGCTGAACCTGCTGGTTCATGGAATGAACATCCAGGAAGCGATCGAGGCGCCACGGGTGCGTTTCATGGGTGGCAAGCAGGTCATAGCCGAGGAGCGAATTCCGGCTGATGTTCTGGCCGAACTGGAAGCCCGCGGTCATCAGATTACCCGGGCGGGCATGCTGACCTATCAGGTCGGTGGCGGCCATGGCACCTGGCGTGACCCGGAGACTGGGGTGATGTCTGCCGGAGCCGATCCGCGTCGTGATGGCTACGCGATGGGCTGGTGATCTCGCACGAATTTCTCCCCTCTCCCAGGATTGGGAGAGAGAGGGGCCGGGGATGAGGGCCGTCAGACCTTCACCATTGTCTCCACCAGACGCCGCAGACTCGCCTCCGGGTCATCGGTGAGCCCGGAGTGCATCGGTG
>SLFF01000197.1 GCA_007124395.1 Thermomicrobiaceae bacterium
AGGTCCAGTCCCGAGCGCGAGAGAACGGCCCGGACGGCAGCGTTCGACCGGCCTGCGCATCGAGTAGCCATTCGTAGATCGGTGATGTGCGAATACGGGACGACGTCGCCCGTTCGCCGGGGCCGTATGGCTGAGAAATCCGCACCGAGGCGACCGACATACTGTGCAGCTTCCCGTAGCGTCGAACGATCTCCTCGCTGGCGTCCTTGCTGATGCCATAGAGTGATTCGGGATGCTTCGGAACTGACTCGTCCATGTCCGCATCGGTCGGAGCATCCCCGATTGCCGAGGGCGACGAGACATAGACGAATCGACGGGCACCACTGAGACGAGCCGCTTCAAGCGCCTCAATCGTCCCGCCGGTATTGACATGAATAATCCGGGCAGCGTCGTCCTTCTCGACCTGCAGCGTGGTTGCAGTAACCACTGCCGCATGAACGATCGCCTCGACGTCAAATCCTTCGATGGCGCTGGCCAGTTCACCTGGTCGGCTTACATCGGCCACCACATGGTGAACATCGCTGGTGCCAGTCAGAAACGAACTGACCCATTCGTCGGCCGCCGAGCGCCCAACGGCAATGACGGTCTGCCCCTGCTCTGCGAGTGTCTTGACCACGTTAAGCCCGACGAATCCGTGGGCTCCGGTGACAACTATTGCCACGCAACCTCCTCTGATCTGATAACAGTGCGACTACTGCTTCAACTGCTCGATCACCGGCGCAAAACGCTCGATCGCTGCAGGCGTATTGGGATCTATCCAGACGATGATGTGGCTATAGCCTCGCTCTTTGTACTCTCCAATCACGTCCACAACCTGATCGTTCGACATCGGTGCGGTCGGCTGGTTTCGGGACGCATGACTGCTCCCCCGTCCGACTGCGCCTTCGGTTTCGAGCAGCACGCAGGCGGTTCGCTCCAGTGTTGCCGGATCTCGACCGACGTCCTCACAGGCGCGGGTCAGTTCCTCGTCATGCTCTGCGATGTCGGCAAATCGCTGGCTCCAGTCGGCGTTCCAGATGTCGGCATACTCGGCCGCAACCCGGAGCATCTTCTTGCCGAACGTCCCGATCATGATCGGCAGGTTCTCGGCTCGTGGGCCCCGTGGCCGCAAGGTGCAATCGTTTGCCTGGTAGAACTCACCCTGAAAATCAACGTTGCCTTCACGGATCAGACTGCTGATGATCTTGATGCCCTCAACGAATCGACTATACCGATGGTCGTAGGGATAGCCATACGCGTCGTACTCTGGCTTGTGCCAGCCGGCTCCAAGGGCCAGAATGAACCGGCCACCGCTGATCTCATCGATCGATTCCGCCATCTTGGCAATCAACGCCGGGTTCCGGAAACCCATGCAACTCACCAGTGGCCCGAGTTCCATCTTGCTGGTGACAGCCGCCAGTGCAGAGAGCATCGTCAGACATTCCCACATTCCCTTTTCCGGGGCGCCTTCACCCATCCGGAAAATGAGATGGTCGGCCATCCAGACCGAGTCGAAGCCGACCTGTTCGCCGAGCAGCGTCATCTCTTTGATGTTCTCCCAGCGTGGGGTTTCTCCGGCCATCGTGAATTCAGAGGGTGGCTGATAAAGACCTACTTTGAACTCGCTCATTTCACTTCCTTCTCTACACGCGCCGGTCGTTTCGACCAGCTCCGGATTCTAGTAACTCGATCAGTAACCGGGAGGCGGTGTAAACCCGCCGATTTCTTCGGCGATGAGTTCCGCGAATCTGATTGGGGTTCGATCTTCCAGATACGGGCCAATCGCCTGCAGCCCGATTGGAAGGCCGTCCGCAGCGAACCCGGTCGGGAACGAAACGGCCGGTTGTCCGGCAAACGTAGCTACTCCGGGGTAAACAACCTGTAGATCGTAGGGATATGTCTCATGGTCGACTTCCACGGTTCGTTCGTAGGTGTCAACCATCGACTGCTTCTCCGGTATGTGCGGGAACGCCGTTCGCAAGGTGATCGGCGCAATCAGAACATCCACCTGGGTGAAGAGGTCCCGATACCTGGCCCGTTGCTCTTCCCGTCGTGAGAACCACTCGAACATTGCGGCCGGGCAAGACTTGATTGCGTCCCTCAACGCGGCCTGAAACTCCGGTCGATCTGCGGTCAGATCGAGCATCGACTCTTGCTGCTCATCTGCCAACTCGGACGCCATGATAGTGTGGAGAAGCCGCTTGTAGTCGAGATGATGTCGGAGTGAACCATCGAGCACTTCTTCCGGGTCAACGTCCACAACCACCGATCCGGCCGCCTCGGCTGCTTTGCGGACCTTCTCCTTGCCCGCCAGGATTTCGCTGGAGACCGGAACCCAGGCCATATCCTGCAGGATGCCAACTCGCATTCCGGCAAGCGACTGGTGCCGGGCCGGCGGGATTTTCAGTGACCAGCCAACGTTCTCGCCCGGATCTGGCCGGTTGATGATATCCAGCGCCAGTTCCAGATCACCCGGTGTGCGTGCGATTGGTCCGGAGACGGTCATCACAACTGTCGGATTCGGGCCGACGCTCCCAGGGTAATCACCCCATCGCGGAAACGCCGTCTCGCTGGTTCTCAGGCCATAGATTCCGCAGAAGTTTGCCGGCACTCTGATCGATCCGCCAATATCGGTGCCAAGCTCCAGTGGAGACATCGCGGTTGCCACCGCGGCAGCGCTTCCTCCAGAGCTGCCACCGGGCGTCCGCTCAGGATTCCAGGGATTGACGGTCCGTCCATAGACCGGAGAATTAGACTGAAGATCAGCGCACCCAGTCGGGATATTGGTCTTCCCCATCAACACCATCCCGGCCGCGTTCAACGCCTCAACATGTGGAGCATCGAACTCCGAGATCCGACCCTTCAGCTCAATCAACCCACCGGTGGTCTGCAGGCCAATGACCTCGAAACTCTCCTTCACCGTCATCGGCAGGCCGTAAAGCGGACCCGGGACATCTCCAGTCGGCATCGCGTCGATTTCACGGGCGCGCGCAGCTGCCCGATCCAGACACTCCACGACGATCGCGTTCAGTCCCGGATTGAACTCCTCGATGCGCGTGCGATAAATCTCGAGCAGTTCCGTTGCCGAGATTTCGCGATTCCTCAAAGCCCGGGCTTGCGAGCGCGCCGACCCCCAGATATCGAACGATCCTTCGGAAGTCATGTTCCCTCTTTCGAGTGCGTTTTACGTCTTCCGATCAGGCGTATTTCGGTGGTGCCTGAAATCCACCGATCTCCCGGGCCAGCAACGCGGCAAACCGGATCGGAGTTCGGTCTTCCAGATACGGTCCAATCGCTTGCAGGCCTACCGGCAAACCATCGCTACTGATTCCGGCAGGGAACGCCGTCGATGGCTGGCCGCAGAGTGTCGAAAGCCCCGGATAGACGACCTGATAGTCGTAGGGGATCTCGACATCATCAACCGCGAACAACCGGAGATAGTCATCCAGCCCGGCTTTTTCACTCGGGATGTGTTTGAAGGCAGTGGTGAGCGTGATTGGTGACAGCAGCACATCGAACCGCTCGAAAAACATCCTGAACGAACGCCGGTAGCCTTCCCGCTGTCCATGCCAGATGATGAAATCGGCCGGCGTTCCGTTGATCGCATCTTCGACCGTCTCATCGAACTGATCGCCCCTGGTAGCCGCCAGTTCGAGCAGTTCTTCCCGTGCATCCAGGTCGAGATCGAGCGAGGTTACCGACCGCAACATTCGACAATACAGCTTGTGGTACTCCCGGAGATCGCCGAACCCGTCCGGGCTCGCTTCTACAACCGTTGCCCCGGCATCGCGCAATGCAGTGAGGACCCGATCCCGGGCCTCTCGCACATCGTTCGACACCGGCACCCAGTCGAGATCCGGAAATACTGCAACCCGGAAATCGGCCAGCCGCTCGTGACGTGCCGCTGGCAGCTCTAACTTCCACGCCGTCGACTCGCCCTCTTCAGGGCCAGCGATCGTCTCCAGCGCCAGCTCGAGATCGTCGGCACTCCGGGCCAGTGGCCCCATGATGTTCAGCACAACGGCCCGGTTCGGCAACGTGTGGCCGGGAAAGTGCCCACTTTGCGGCACGAGCGTCTCGCTCTGTCGATGACCGTAGACGCCCGAGAATGAGGCTGGCACCCGCACCGATCCCCCGATATCGCTGCCGATCTCCAGCGGTGTCAGCCCGGCTGCCAGGGCTGCTGCTCCGCCACCGGTACTGCCACCAGGGGTACGCGTCAGATCCCAGGGATTGTTGGTAGTCCCGTAGATCGGAGAGTTGGCCTGCCAGTCGTTGCAGCCATAGGGAAGATTGGTCTTACCAAATATGATCGCCCCAGCCTTTTTCAGCGAGCGAACCAGTGGAGCATCTTGCTCCGGAACCCGGCTGGCGTGTTCCGGCATCCCGGAAGTGGCCGGCAAACCGGCAACGTCGATGCTCTCCTTGATCGTCATCGGCAAACCGAGCAACGGCAGGTCGTCGCCGTTGGAGCGCCTCTCATCGACCTGTCTGGCCTGTTCCAGCGCCTGATCGAAGCGATCGAGAATGATCGCATTGAGCGCCGGATTGTGTTTCATCACCCGAGCCTGAAAGTTTTCGAGCAGTTCCACCGAGCTCCAGCGGCCGGACCTCAGCCCTTCGAGGAGCGTCGTCGTCGAGGCGTATGAGTAGTCACCCGATTCCGTCACGTCTGTTCTTTCCTTACAACGGCGTAGCCGCCGGCTAGCGTCCGATCTGTCCAGCGTGGGCGAGCGCGCCAATCGTAAACAGCACCAGGCGAGCGGTGTTGAAGCTCGTCATGTCGCCGACATCGTTGTCCGGCACGATCTCGACAATGTCGAGTCCCACCAGTTTGCCGCGCTGAATCACTGCCTCGATCAGACGCGCCGCCTGAAAGTACGTCAGCCCGCCCGGTGAGGGTGTGTTCACACCGGGAGCAATGGACGGATCGAGGCCGTCGATGTCGAAGGTCACGTAGTAGCTGGAAGCGTTGGGAATCTGATCGAGCACCGAAGCAACACCCTGATCGTGGATCTGCTCGGCCATCACCAGACGAGAACCGTAACCCAGCGCTGCCTCGACATCTTCCTTTCCGGCACTGCCCGTCCCACGAATCCCGAACTGCGCCATCCCCCCGACGTGGGAAAGCTCCGAGGCACGCCGCATCGGGCTGCTCAGGCCTTCAGTGACCCCGTTTACCTCATGGCGCCAGTCGATATGGGCATCGAGCTGAATCACGGCCATCGATCCAACATCATCATAAGCTCGCATCACCGGGATCGGAATCGCGTGATCGCCACCAAGGATGATCGGAACCGCACCGTGCTTGCGGATCGTGCGAACCACCTGCTCGGTCCGGCTGGCGTTCCCGGCGAAATCACCTGACTGCATGAAAACGTCGCCACAATCGACGATTCGCACATCACGATCGTTGAAGAGTGGTCCGCCGAGGTCGAAGTCGTAGTGTGCGAGGTATCTGGTGAAGCGTCGGGATGCCGCGCGAACTGCCGACGGGGCCGGTGCCGACGGGGATCGCATTCCCGCAACATCGTACGGCACTCCGTATGGAACGCCGATGATCGCGACATCGGCTCCTTCGACCTGGTCCAGTCGCTTGATTCGCTCGGAATCGAGGAACGACGGCAATCCGGATGGAATCGGGCTGATGAGCTGAGGCTCGGGCATGTCTCAACCTCCGTTCGGTCACCTGTAACTCAATGGGAGCATCGTAGCACGCCAGACGCGCCATGATGACTCCCGACGAAAAAGAAGGGCCACGCCGGAGATGATCTCCAGCGTGGCCCAATCTGATCGACCTTTTCTGACTAGTCCGTTACCGACTGCGGCTCGGGCTCAGGATCCCGGGTCTTCACTTCCCGATCGTCGCGAATACGGATGACCGGTTTCACCGATCGCAGCTCTTCCATCGGGATATGACAGCGAATCTGGTGACCGTCTCCGGCGTCCTGCAAGGGTGGGAACTCCTCCTCGCAGATTGAGCCGATCTTCCGGGGGCAACGCGTCTGAAACGGGCACCCGGACGGTGGATCTGCGGCGCTCGGCACTGAGCCTTCGAGCCGGATCTGGGACTGCTCGATGCCCGGATTCGGCAACGGGATGGCAGATGTCAGCGCCTCGGTATACGGATGATAGGGAGGCTCGAAGACGTTGTTCGTCGGGCCAACTTCCATCACGTGCCCCAGATACATGACCACAACCCGGTGGGAGAGATACCGCACTACGCTCAAATCGTGTGAGATGAAAAGGTACGAGTATCCGTGGTCACGCTGCAACCGCTTCAGCAGGTTCAGCACCGTAGCCTGAACCGAGACGTCAAGCGCCGAGACCGGCTCATCGCAGATGATCACTTTCGGGTTGGCGGCCAGCGCCCGGGCAATGCCAACACGCTGCTTCTCACCACCGGATAGCTGTGACGGGTGTCGCCAGAGGTAGGACTCGTGCAGGTTGACGCTCTCCAGAATACTGGTGACCTCTTCCTGCACGCGCCCCTTGACTTCCTCACCGCGGAACAGTTTGAGCGGCCGACTGATGATCTCGAAGATCGTATGGGCCGGATTCAAGGACGAGTCAGGGTTCTGAAAGACGATCTGCAGTTCCTGTCGCTGGTCCTTCGACCTGCGTTTGACGCTCGACTGCAAAGATTCACCGTTGAGCAACATCCCGCCGTCGACATCGTCCAGAAGTCCGACAATTGCCGAGGAGAGCGTTGTCTTTCCACAGCCGGACTCACCGACGAGTGCCAGTGTCTCACGTTCACCGATCTCGAACGAGACGCCGTCAACGGCCTTGACCACACGCTTCTTGCTGCTCCAGGGGAGGATCCCGAGCGACTGCTCGTAGTATTTCTTGAGATTCTCGATCTGCAAGACCGGCGCCGAATCCTCACGGGCACCCTCTTCTTCGGGCACATAGCTCGATTCCTCACGAGACAGCGAGACTTCTTCAGAGAAGAAGCACCTGGCGAAGTGGCTTTCACCCACAGGATCGAGGGCCGGATGCTCATCATGACAAACGTCACGAGCGTAGCTGCACCGCGGAGCGAAGGCGCAGCCGCCGTCATAGCTGCCTGGCCGGGGTAGTTGCCCCGGAATCGGGCGTAGCTCGATACCGGCACGGGTTACGTCCGGAACGGCACCCATCAGGCCGGTCGTGTAGGGATGACGTGGCCGCTCAAAGAGTTCCGTGACGGTCGCTTCTTCTGCAACTTCGCCGGAATACATCACCACGACTCGATCAGCAACCCGGGCAATCACGCCGAGGTTATGAGTAATGTAGAGAATCGCCGCGTTGGTCTTTTCCTTGAGCTCGGCAACCAGGTCGAGGATCGTGGCCTCGGTGGTCACGTCGAGTCCGGTGGTCGGTTCATCCATGATCAGTAGAGCCGGATCACAGGCCATGCCCATTGCGATGACTACTCGCTGCTGCTGCCCACCGGAGAGCTGATGCGGATATCGATCAAGCACCTCTGACGGTGATGGCAGATGGACGCTCTCGAACAGGTCGATCGCCCGTTGACGTGCCTCGGACTCACGCATCCCGGCATGCTGCTCCAGCACCTCGATCACCTGTTCACCTACGGTCATCGAGGGGTTGAGCGAGGTAAGCGGGTTCTGGAAGATCATTGCGATCTCGTTGCCACGCAGGCGCTGGAGATCCGAAGAACGCATGGTAGTGATGTTCTTCCCCTGATAGAGAATCTCACCCTGCGTAATCTGGCCACCTGGCGCCACGTACCCCATTGCGGCGAAGGCAACAGTGCTCTTGCCGCAGCCGGATTCGCCGACCACCCCGAGGACTTCGCCCGGGTTGATGTCGAAGTTGACACCACGCACCGCGCGAACCCGGTTCGGCCCTGAACCGTAGGACAGATGAAGGTCCTTGATACTGAGAACCGGACTCGTCATTCGTTTGCTCCCTCCACACGGCCGCCAGCAAGCAGGAGACGACTCAGGCCGTCAGCGAAGATGTTGGTTGCGATTACCAGTGTCGAAATTGCGATTGCCGGTGCCAGTGTCAGCCACGGGGCAACCGAGATCACGTTACGGCCCTGCGAGATCATCAGTCCCCAGTCCGGCGTCGGTTCCTGAACGCCGAGTCCAAGGAAGCCGAGCGAGGCACTGATCAGAATCGCGTAGCTGACCCGGATCGAACTCTCGACCACGATCGGCGGCCACGCGTTCGGCAGCATCTCCCGGAGGATGATGTAGAAGCCACGCTCACCGCGCGCTTCTGCTGCCTGGATGAACTGATTGGTGCGGATATCCAGCGCGACACTCCGGATGATTCTGGCCACCCTGGGGATAAACACGATCCCGATGGCGATGATCACGTTGATGATCGCCGGCCCGAACATGGTCAGAACGAAGAGTGCCAGCAGCAGTGATGGGAAACTCATGACACCGTCGGAGATCCGCATCAGAATCTCATCGGTCTTGTTCCCGTAGTAGCCGGCCGCCAGTCCGATGATCGTCCCGATCACCACGCCGAACGCCGTGGCACTGAAGGAGACGATGAAGATACTCCGGGTACCGACGAGGATTCGGCTCAGCGTATCGCGTCCGAACTGGTCAGTCCCGAGCAGAAAGTCCCTACTCGGGCCTTCGAATGAACGTGCGGTATGAAATTCAGTTGGTGAATACGGCGCAATGATCGGAGCGATCAACGCGACCACCAGAAACAGCAGCAGCAATCCCCCGCCGATCGCGACCGTGGGAGTTCGCACTGCCTGGCTGAACAGTGATGGCGAATCGACCTCGTCTGATGTCTCATCAAGCCGCGAACTGCTACCGCCGGGATTCGGGCTTTGCGGCGGCTTCGAGGAACCCGAAGCGCCGCTATCCGCATCCGCGATTGCCGAATTCAGCCTGGTCAGACCTCGAAGGTCACCATCACCTGGCGAATCTGTACTATAGATCGTCATCGAACCTCCGAGTCAGCGACGAACACCCGATGCGTCGAACTGAAGTAACCGAGCCTGTCATCGCCTAGTACCGGATTCGTGGATTGAGTACCGTATACAAAATATCAGCTATAAGGTTTGCGAATGCGTAGATAAACGTAACCAGTAGTGCAACTGCCTGCATGAGCGGAACATCACGGTTAGATATTGCACCGATGATCAGTTGTCCGAGACCCGGATAGCTGAACACGGTTTCGACAACGATCAGCCCACCGATCATCCAGCCGATGTTGAT
>SLFF01000386.1 GCA_007124395.1 Thermomicrobiaceae bacterium
ACTCCGCTCGATTTTGTTGCCGGTGGATGGCTCCAGGTACAGTGAATCGGCGATCGATTACGCAGTAGAGCTTGCCAGACTGTTTGGGAGCACGCTCCATTTGATTCGAGTTGTCGATACACCTTCCGCTTACGGAATGCTCAGCAGGCATATGGAAACCGCGGCCACTGGCGATATCCTTGATGAAATCATCGATTCGATGCGCGACGAAGCGAACGCCTACATAGACCAGCTCGCGGAGAGACTCAGCAGTGAAGGAGTCCAGGTCCGGAAGACGGTGGTCGAGGGCTTTCCTGGAGAGCAACTCATCGAGCATGAGCGTCGCGGATTCTTCCAGCTCGTTGTCATGGCGACTGCGGGTCGCAGCGGCGTGAGCCGTGTCGTCTTCGGGAGCGTAGCCGAGCGAATGCTGAAGCTTGGGCGATCGCCGGTAATGATGGTTCGGCCACCGGATGAAATCCACTAGGCGGTGTTGAACGCGGCGAACTGTTGACTCCATCCGGGACACGCGCTAAACCTTCACCTGAGCGTTTACGTGTGAAGAGAGGAACTCTGTATGGATCCGATCAAGATTACAGTCGGCGACATCGAGCTCGAGGCTCGTTTCGAGTTCGATAACGCGCCTCGCACCTGCGCCGCATTCTCGAAGTTGCTGCCTTATCGGCAAAAGCTGATTCAGGCACGGTGGAGTGGCGAGTCCGCCTGGATTCCCCTGGGCGGGTTCCAGCTTGGCGTGGAGTTCGAGAACCATTTGAGTTATCCAGCGCCCGGCAATATTCTCTTCTATCCAGGGGGATACTCAGAGACCGAGATCCTGTTCCCATACGGTCCAAGTTGCTTCGCCAGCAAGATGGGCCAGCTGGCTGGAAATCACTTCCTTACCGTCACCACCGGAATCGAGCATCTTCAGGAGATTGGCCGCAGAGTCGTCTGGGAGGGTGCCCAGGACATCGTCTTCCATTCGGGTTCCTAGGTCGATGAAGAACGCCGACACCCGGTTTACCGAGCAGTGGGATGCCGTTGATCCATTCGACGAATCGTACCCGCATCTGTGGATCAAGGTCGAACACCTCGGCCGCTATGTCTTCGCCTGTAGATACCTAGGCAGCAGAGGTGTAGAAACGGTTCTCGATGTTGGTGCCGGAACGGGGTATGGCAGCGATCGTCTGGCTAGTCTGATTCCGACGGTACTCAGCCTCGACGTTCATCATCCCGAGTCCCCCGGCAGCGAGTCAATCGTTCAGATCACCCACGAACTGGGCACGCAGCCGCTGAAGACCGCACTGGATCGCAGCTACGTCGATGCGATTGTCTGTTTCGAGACGCTGGAGCATCTAGTCGACCCGGGTGGAGCGCTCGAAGAGTTCAGCCAGATTCAGAATCCGGGTGGAATTCTCATCCTCTCTGTGCCGAACAGTGTTGCTGAACGAATCGGCCCAGATGGACTGTTGACCAATCCATACCATCGCAGAACCTTTACGATCTCCTCTATTCGATCAATGCTCAACGCGGCAGGCTATGATGTTCGCGAAGTGCTCGGACAGCAATTGACAACGGAAATCAACAGCAATGAGACTAGAAACATTCGTCGCAAGCAGGTCGACGGCCGTATCGGAGATGAGCCGTCCCTGCACGGTCGCGAGACGCTCGAACGCCTTGCAACCGTGGTCGGTTATCCGGAGCCGCGTGATGTCGAACGCTCGTACTCGCTGATTATTGTTGCTGAACGGACAGTGAACCATTCAGCATAGCTCCTTGTCACTATCCCGAACTCACCCGTCGTGACTATTCAAGCTGAGAGGAACCACCAATATGGCGAAGAAAAAACTGTACGATCGGGCGAAATCAGTGCTGGCTGGTGGAGTCAGCGCTTCGATGCGTCATCATCCTTACCTGGATCGTCCCCTGTACGTCACGCACGGAGACGGTGCGTATATCTGGGACGAAGACGGCAACCAATTGATCGACTTCAGCAACTCCAACGGGGCCACGATGCTCGGTCACAACTATCCGGCCGTGCAGGAAGCGATCAATGAAGTTATGTCGCGTGGGCCAGTCACTGCTGGTGAGACCGAGGACCACGTTCGCCTCGCCGAACAGCTCTGCAAGATGATCCCGTCCGCCGAACGGGTTCGCTACGCATCAACCGGGAGTGAAGCCACCGCAGTTGCATTGCGACTGGCTCGGCATGTGACCGGACGCACGAAATTCCTGAAGTTCACGGGTCACTTCCACGGCCTCTCCGACGCGTTTCTGTTCCAGCCGAGGCAAACGATCCACGCCAGCGCGAAACCGCAGGCAACGTCTGGTGGGGTTCCCACCAGCTACGCCTACGATTCGTTGAGCGTTTCCTGGAACGACGTCGAGGCGTTCGATGATTTGATGAGCCGTGAGGGCAATCAGGTTGCCGCCATTATCTGTGAGCCGGTCTGGTACAACGCGGGCTGTGTGCCACCGGACGACGGGTTTCTTCAGCATCTCCGGGACGCCGCAGACAAGCACGGATGTGTTCTGATCTTTGACGAGGTGCTTTCTGGCTTCCGTATGGCCCCCGGAGGCGCTCAGGGGCACTATGGAGTCACTCCAGACCTCACAACCCTTGCCAAGGCGCTGGCGAACGGCATGCCGCTCTCTGCCATCGTCGGAAAAGGCGAGATCATGGAAGAGCTGGCACCGACCGGAACAGTGGCCCACAGCGGAACGTACTCCGGGCATCCACTCTCAATCGCCGCCGCAAACGCCTCAATGGAGATCCTGTCCAAGAAGAAGACCTACACTGAACTCAACAAGACAGCCAACTGGTTTTACGAGCAGTTGCAGGAGTCGTTCGACGCGGCAAACATGCCAGTCGTCGTTCAGGGGCTTGGAACCAGGTTCGGGGTCTATTTCGACCGGCAGGATCCGGTTCGAACCAGTGAAGATTCCGAAGACAATGATCACGAACTCAACGCCCGCTTCGTGAACGCCTGCATTGAGCGCGGCGTCTACTTCCACGCCTACAGAACCGCAGGGGCACCTGGGCACAACGGAATTACGCTTTCCCATTCGCGTGAGGAACTCGGAGAAGCGCTGAACGTGATTCAGGATGTCGCAAAGGCGATGAAGCGGTAGCTCAGAGGATCAGGATCGGCGCCGGGAGTCTCACGGGTTTGAGATCCCGGCGCTCGTGCTCAGGTCATCATCAGCCAATGCGATGATTGCGTGGCGGAAGATGGTCATCGGCGTTGTCTTCGGGAATGTACCCGAGCTGCACCACCGCGTCGGTTATGTCCCAGGTTCGGGACGTATTGCCGGAGATGGCGTAGTACGTCGCATAGCCGACGTCACTCTCGATCGATCGCCAGACGAGCTGCGCGAAATCCCGCGGACTAAGCCACATGTAGCGAGCAATCTCGTCACGCGGTCGGTCCCCGTAGGCTCCGATGCGCATGTTGATGAACGACATCCCGTAGCGATCGTAGTAGTGACGCCCCAGTGTCTCACCGAACGCCTTGGAAACTCCGTACAGTGAATCTGGTCGAACCGGTTGTCGGGAGTAGACCGGCCAGGCTTCGTCCCGGTCGTTCATGCCCATGACATGATTCGTTGACGCGAATACAACGCGGTGAACCCCGGCCTGTCGTGCCGATTCATACACGTTGTAGAGCCCCTCGATATTGGCCCGGTTCACCCGATCCCACGGAGTCGTTACCGCAGGTTCACCGGCGAGATGAAGCACCGCATCGATACCCTCCATCGCCGGAGCGATCTGATCGTATTCAGCGATATCAGCCACTACATAGTCGTCGGTTGCCGGTTTCTCGGGCACCGTATTGTGGAACTGCAACCGTAGATCGTACCGGTCGCCGAGCAATCGGGTCATATCCATGCCAATTCTGCCGGCTGCGCCGGTGATCAGCACTCGTTTACGCTGCTGGGCCATCAGTTCGCCGCCCCTTCGTCCGGTGGCGGCAGATGCTTGTCGGCATCATCCTCCGGGCGGTAACCGAGTTTCACCACCGAATCAGTGATGTCCCAGTTCCGACTGCTGTTTCCGGAGATCGCGTAGAAGGTGCCGTATCCCACATCGCTCTCGATCGCCCGCCAGCACAACTGGGTAAAATCACGTGCACTGAGCCACATGTAGCGGCCGATTTCGTCCACTGGTTTGTCCAGGAACCAGCCAATACGGAAGTTGATAATCGACATCCCGTAACGGTCATGGTAATGCCGACCCAGAGTCTCGCCGAATGCCTTGGTCACGCCATACAACGAGTCCGGCCGCTGTGGAAGATCAGCATACACGGGCCAGGCAGTATCCCGGTCGTACATACCCATTACATGATTCGTTGATGCGAAGAGAATGCGGCGAACACCCGCCTGACGAGCGGACTCGTAGACGTTATATTGCCCAAGCACATTCGCTTCGTGAACGCTCGGCCAGTCGGCTTTCCAGGATGGCTGACCAGCCAGGTGGATGATCGAGTCTACGCCCTCCATGGCCGGAGCAATCGCATCGTAGTCAGCGATATTGGCAATGATGTAGTCGTCAACCAGTGGATTTTCCGGGACCGTGTTGTGGAATTGAAGGCGCAGTTCGTATCGATCCTTCAGGCGTTCGGTCAGCGCAGTACCGATCCGACCAGCAGCACCGGTAATCAATACCCGGCGTTTTTGCTCACTCATAAGTTCGGTTTCTCCAGATCCGTGAAGCGAATCGACTACTCGGTTGGTTTGCCGGATGCCTCTCGCAATCGCTCCAGTTCGGCGCGAGTTGCCTCGAGCAAGGCATGGACTTTCTCCATGGTGGCCCGATCGTCATCGTCCATGCGGACATGATGAACATAGTGATGTGCGCGATCTTCAAGCACTCGCACCTGCTCCCGCAGCGGACCGATCAGGGCATACGGATACTGTTGATCAACATGATCGAAATATTGCTCTGCCATGCGTGGGCACTATCCTCTCAAAAGGTTGGCTCTGAATCTCTACAAACCGATTCGTGACTGGAACTCGGCTCGGCCCTTGATGCCCGGTCGAATCCGGAACAGAGCGCCGGCCCCCTCACCTTCTTCAGCTTTGTTGGTACCACCGGCGGTGGTGACATAGATGTCGGAGTAATCCGGGCCTGCAAACACCGCGCTGGACACCTTCTTCGCCGGGAATTTGAAGGTCTGATCAAGCTCAGCATCAGGTGTGTACCGAAACAGCGCGTTTCCGTCCCAGCGAGCCGACCAGACGTAGCCTTCGAGATCAACGGTCATGCCGTCTGGCACACCTTCGCCCTCCGGCGTCTGCAGGAAGAGTTGCTTGTCTGAAATCTCACCAGAGGCACGATCATACCGATACTTGTTGATCTGTCGTTTGGTGGAATCGGTGTGATACATGTGGGAGAGATCAGGAGTGAATCCGAGACCGTTCGAGACACCGACGCCGTCGATCACGATCGAGAGATCCCCATTGCGCTCCAGTCGATACAGATGCCCAGGGCGATCTTCGGACGGCATCGTTCCGCAGAACACACGCCCCTCTGGATCGGCAATCACATCGTTGAAGCGAGTATTGACCTCATCCGGAATCTCGTTGATGACGGTTTCAGTCTGGCCGTCACGCCAGATCGTAATCGCTCCACGCTCGCCGAATAGCAAGAGCGACCCATCGGCCTGAATCGTGAACCCACCAACGACCGGTCCATCGTAGAACTGTTCGTGCTGACCAGTTTCCGGGTCGTAGCGAAACATTTTGCCAGCCGGGATATCGCACCAGTAGAGGCGGCGTTCAGATTCGTGCCAGATCGGTCCTTCGCCAGTCGCGCACGCGTAATCGGCGATGAGTTCGGGCTCCATTGCACATACTCCCTCGCGAATTCCCCGCAAGCATCTGGCGACGCTCGCGGGGAGTCACATTCGTTGCACAGGCTATGTCTAATCGTCCGCAGATGTTGGCGTCGAGGAATTTTCCTGTGAGACTTCCAGTTCCGCGTCCAGTGCATCCAGCTGCTCAGTTTCTTCCGGCGGCCCCTCACGATTGGAGCTCTTGAAGATACTGGTCATCTGGGGCATCGGCAACTCAGGCGATTCCCGATACAGATAGCACGACGTCACGCGATTTGGATGCGTGTGGAACAGCGGTGGATGAGTCTGCACGCACATCGGCATCGCGTACGGGCATCGATCATGGAACTGGCAATACTCGTCACCCTGCACCCCGAGTTCACCGGCAGGCCGGCCGATCGCTCGTTCGCCCTCCCACGGGAGATCGGGATCTGGCAAGGGGATCGAGCCAACAAGCAAACGCGTGTACGGATGCTCGGGATGCCGCACGACCTGGTCGACATCGCCTGCCTCAGCCAGTGAGCCCCGATAGAGCACCATGATGTCTTCGCTCACCTGGAACGCGGTGGTCAAGTCATGAGTAATGTAAATCAGCGAGATACCGAACTCGCGATTCAGGCGCAGCAGACTGCCAAGAATCGTGGCGCGAAGTGACGCGTCGACCATGGACACTGGCTCGTCAGCAATGATCAGTTTCGGTCGAAGCAGGAGCGCTCGCGCGACCATGATCCGCTGTCGCTGCCCACCACTCAATTCGTGGGGGAAACGACCCAGGATCTCTTCTGGTCGAATACCGACTGCTTCAAGAGACTCAATCATCAGGTCTCGGCGCCCTTTTTCGGTATCCGCGAGTTTGAAGTTCTTGATCGGAGTCTCCAGCACGTGGTCAATCCGGTAGAACGGATTGTAGACCTCGAACGGATCCTGGAAGATCACCTGTACGTCGCGCAGAAACTGACGTCGATCGGATCCGCCCAGCTTTTCGAGATTCTTGCCGTTGTAGAGAACCTCGCCTTCGGTCGGCGCGGCCAGGCCGAGCAGCATGCGCGCAAGCGTGGTCTTTCCACTCCCGCTCTCACCAACAATAGAGGTGACCGACGGATTATCCGAGTCAATCTGGAACGAGAAGTCCTTGAGCGCAACGGTTCGGCTCTTGTCAAGGAGTCCGCCACCGAAGATTTTTGTGACGTTTTTCGCTTCGATCAACGCTGGCATCAAGCCTCCTCATACAAGTGGCACGCCACCCAGTGGTCCGGTCGAACCTCCTGCAGGATCGGCGTGACAGAGCTGCAATGATCCATCACTTTCGGGCACCGTGTGTGGAATGGGCAACCACTCGGCGGATTGAGCAACGATGGTGTGATTCCCGGGATACCCTCTAGACGTGCTTTTCGGGATTCGAGCGATGGCAGACTGGCGATCAGCATCTGGCCATACGGATGCAGTGGATCACCGAACATGTCTCGCACTGTCGCGATCTCGACGAGTTTGCCGGCGTACATCACACCGAGCCGATCGACGAATTGCGCCATCAGCCCCATATCGTGGCCGATCAGGATCACCGATGCGCCCAAGTCTTCCTGAACACTCCGCAATGTATCCATCACCTGCCACTGCACCACCACATCGAGCGCACTGGTTGGCTCGTCAGCGATGATCACGCTTGGTGACAGGCTGATTGCGAGCGCAATACAAACGCGCTGCTTCATACCGCCACTCAACTCGTGCGGGAACATGTTGGCCACTTCACGATTCAAGCCTACTCTTGTCAGCAGGTCACCAATACGCTCTTCGAGTCCGGAGCGCTTGACATCGATATCGTGGTCCTTGTACGCCAGAATGAACTGATCGCGAATCCGGCGCACTGGGTTGAGCGAGTTCATCGCACCCTGAGCAACCAGCGCAATCTCATCCAGGCGCTTCCGACGCATCTGTTCCTCTGTGAGCGTGACCAGATCCGTCCCGTTCAGGAAGACGTGCCCGCCTTCGATCTTTCCGGGTGGCTTGATCAAGCGGAGCAACGACAACGCAATGGTTGATTTCCCACTGCCAGACTCACCAACGAGTCCGAATCGCTCACCAGACTTCAGCGAAAACGAGACGCCGTTCACTGCCTTAACCGCGCCGGCTGCAGTGTGAAAGTAAACGTGCAGGTCCTCGACCTTGAGCGTCTCCTTCAACTCTGCTGCTGTGGGCTCTTCGGCGCTGAGCGTTTCCTCTACCAAAATGAACCATCCTCCTCAGGACACCGTCGTCCTGCTAGCCTCAGTGACGGATAGCGCAGGTCGCCAATTTCAGGAACTCCACCCCGTCATCGCTCACAATTTTTCCGGTGACAGGATTCACTGCGCTCCTGCTCGCTCGAGATGCGGTGACTATAATACAGCCCCCTGAGCCCGTCAACGAGTTGCCTGAATTCGGAGTTCACGCTCGATCACGAGAGCTACCAACCTCATTAGCGAATTCCTGGTGCGGTGTACTGATCAGAGTATACGCATATCCCCAAATCATTTCATGCAAAAACAACATGCAGTTGCACGATTGATAGATGCAACCAGGTCACACAACAAAAATGAAGTGACATTGCCCTTCGGTATGAGTTCTTCAAGGTTTACTGTTGCAAATTCTCATTATGCCCGCATACTGAATATAGCTATATTAGTAGAACTCGGAAACCGAACTGTCATACGCTTTAGCATTGACAGGAGAATTACCGTGTGCTTAGTATTACGTCATTATCAGTCATGGTTGACGTGAACAACCAAATATTTCCAATGTGAGAATTGGGGGTGATAGCGTCATCTGATTGCGTTCGACGAGGAGCACGGAGTATCCAATGGCGGATACACCAGTAATAGCGCCCGCAGCATTACGGCACCAGAGTCTGATGGTGACGGGTTGAGGAGGAAAACGGACTCTATGGCTGATCGACGAGCGATTGACGCGCTGACGAATGACGTACTCGAGGGCAGACTCGACCGCCGCTCACTTTTGAAGCGAGCGGCGATTCTCGGAATTACGGCACCCGCGCTGGCCGGCTTGATTGCTGCCTGTGAGGACGACGATGCTGATGATAGCGACGATGGCCTCGCTGCTGAACCCGACGATGACGAGGAACTCGATGATGAAGAGTTGTCGGACCTCGATGACGAAGACGTTATTCCCGAGGATGCGGAAGTTGATATCGATGAAATAGGCGAAGTCCCTCGTGAGCGAACATTGTTCCTGCGCTGGGGAGGCCAGGAAGGCCGCTTCGTCGATCATGACCTCTGGAATGGTTACGCGATCGGCGCAAACCACCAGAACGGCCTTGGAATCCTCTATGAACCGCTGGCTTACTACAGCGCAT
>SLFF01000365.1 GCA_007124395.1 Thermomicrobiaceae bacterium
ATCAACGATATCGTGGGCGATCATGTCGAGCCAGCGGTCTCGATGCGGAATCCGGACGATACGGCCAACGGCGGCCTCAACACGTTCTCCTGTATCGGGAATCCGGTCGAGGTGGTTACCGGCAACGCGAAAGGCGCGTTCGGCACGGTTACCGGCAAGCACGGTGGTATCGAGCACGTCATGGTCGATTTTTCGTTCGATGTGCTGGAGAAGATGAAGCCCGGCGATCGGATGCTCGTGAAATCGTTCGGGACCGGTCTGCGATTGCCAGACTTCCCGGATGTTCTGCCGACGAGCCTCGATCCGGACTTTTTCGAGAAGTGGGTCACTGAATCCCGGGATGGCAAGCTCGTTGTCCCGGTGACGCATACCGTTCCGGCGAAAGTGATGGGCTCTGGCCTCGGTCGGGATAACGTCAACCGGGGTGACTACGACATCACCATGTTCGATGAGGAAACGGTTGAGGAGTACAATCTCGGATCGCTTCGACTGGGCGATCTGGTGGCGATTCTCGATGCCGACTCGACGTTCGGGCGCTACTATCACAAGGGTTCGATCAGTATCGGTATCATCGCCCATGGTGATTCGTTCCAGTCCGGGCACGGTCCGGGAGTTACCGGTCTGTTAACATCGAAATCTGGCGCTATCGCGCCAGTCATCGATGCTGGTGCCAACATCGCCCAGATACTCGGTCTCTAGAGAAACGGACAATCAACGGTGCAGATCATCAACCGATCACTGGTTCAGCAGTACGCCGCTGATCATCAACGCAGTGCTACCGCGCTCCATGCCTGGTGCCAGTTGGTATCGAGTTATGACTGGCCGTCGGTGGACGCATTGCAGGCAGCTTTTCCGGGTTCTACCGCGCACGAAGACCTCGTGGCGTTCGATATCCGGGGGAGCAGCCTGTTCATTGTCGCCACGGTTGATCTGGACCAGGCGAGGATCTGGGTGCGGGATATTCAGAACCATAGTGATTTCCGCACCGAATCCTGGAAAGGGCTGGCGTCGAAGCCTGGCTCAAGTGAAACGAGCTACGACCAGCTGGTTGCCGATGTTCCGCTGAGGCCAATTCGTGATGAAGGCTCGCAGACGGCCGCTGCCAGCCAGATCGCTCAATTGCTTCAGTATCGAGACCGCTCACCGGACCAGCAGGATTATCTCGATGTCCTGTCTCTGCTGCTGGGCGACTACGAGGCACGAGCGGTGGAGATCCCGGCGGTCTCGGCTGCCGAGATCGTGCGGACCCTGGTACAGGAGCACCGGTTGAGTCAGGTGGAGATCATTCCTCTGCTGGGCGGAAAGGAGAAGGCCATGGCGATCCTCAAAGGAACCCGCCCGCTCGATGTCAAGCAAGCCGTTCGCTGTGCCCGGTATTTCCACCTGCCGATCGAAACGTTCATGGACCCGGATGATCTCGTGCTCGAACTCCCCAGACCATCTCCGAGGCGGCGCTGACGATTCAGAGTCGGGTCCCGGAATACTGGAGCCACCAGCGGTTCATCTGGATCAGCGCTCCGGCGATAATCACCCCGAGAATGATCTGGAGCAGTGTGGCGGTCCCATCCCGCACGCTCATAATCACCGAGAACACATACACGGCGCCGATGATGCTGAGCAGGAGCATCGCTGTTCGCAGTAACACCAGCCTTGCTCGATCGGACATACGGGCGCTCCTGCCGTGGATGATGTGCGCTTACTCGCTGACATCGAACACGAGAATCGATTCGAAAAGCCCGAGCACCACACGATCGTCACCGGTGGCGGTCAGTGTCTGGATGCCAGGTTCGGTCTGGAATCCATCGATGGTATCCAGCAACTCGGGCGCTTCCGGATTCGATATATCTACGGTATGGATGGTGTAGGTGAGCTCGTCGTAGGTGCCTTCGGACGCTCCGAGCACGTAGAGACGATCACCATCCCGGGCCAGTCTCACTGCACGATCCGGAAGGTCCAGTCGCGCGATGACTTCCGGGCTCTCGGTGTTCGAGACATCGAGGATCTGCACGCCAAGATCGCTGGATGCCAGATAGACGAGATCCCCATCCACCCGGAAGCTGAGAAATTTGCCGGCTGGCGCGGTCAGATTCAGTCGATCTTCGGCATCCTCGGCACCGAACGAGAAGACGACCTCTCCGGTGCCATCCGGGTTCCGCAGCACCATCTCGGACGTTGGTTCATCGGACGTATCGAGATGATAGATCCGGAACTCGTCGTTCACGGCGTCGTTGACAAACAGGCGCTGGTCGATGAGTTCGAGCGAGATCACCCCGGACTCCGGCTGTTCGATTCGGGTGATGACTTCGGGCTGGTGGCGGTTCGAGATATCGACCACGGCGAACTGGCCGGTGTGGTTGATCGCCAGCAAGTCGCCATCGGCGCTGAGTTGTCTGGTGATGCCATCAGCGGTCTCGGTGAATCCCACGGTCTCCGGCCAGGCAGGATCGGACAGATCAACGGCCCATACCCCGGAGCCTTCTTCGCCTTCCAGCGGAATGTAGGCTGTCTCATCGACGACGCTGAAGTTCGTCGGAAGCATGCCCGGGAATGGTGAGCCGATGGCGTTGATCTCGCTGAACGAGCCGTCTTCGTCGAACTCCATCACCCGAATCACCACGGTTCGATACTGGCCTTCCAGTTCCCGCGTGATGACCAGCAGGAGGGGTTCTCCATCGTGTTCGATCCACTCGAAACAGCAGATCAGACCATCTTCCTGTTGCTGGGAGATCAACGCCGAGGCTTCGATGTCCAGAGATCGATCCCGGGTGCCGACGTAGGCGTAGGCACCGAGCACGAATAACAGAGCGACACCCACGATGACCAATTTTGAACGCATCGAGCTTTCAGGCTCGTAACTGGACCCCGTAATCGGCGAAGATTCTTCTGCAGACACTATCGCGAACTCCTTGATTCTTCTGGTATCGATGGTGCAACATTGACCGATAGCGTGCGCTACAATCAGTGTATGTACACTTGACTGAAAGGCCCCATCACTTGAGCTATCGCGTAATCAACAGTCTGATCGTTGGCGCAGCCGTCATTCTCGGCGCAATTATCGTTGCTGCTGTACTGATTGGTCCATTGAGCAGTGACGACGATACGGATACAGAACTTGCTGGTTCGCAATCCACGCCGACAGCATCTGATTCTGCAGATGATGCAGTAACCGGGGACGCCGATACAACGCCAACCCCCGCTGATGCACCAACCGAAGAGCCTGAACCAACACCAACTCCCGAACCAGAGCCTCAGCAGACGGTAGCTGGCGTGGTGACCGATTCCGGGTCAGAAGAGCCACTCGCTGGCGTGACGGTTACTGCCGAGCGAGATGGTGAATCCGCAGCCTCAGCCACCACGGGCGAGGACGGACGCTTCGAACTTGCAGACGTTCCGTCTGATGCAACGCTTTCGTTCTCACTTGAAGGCTACCGCACCGTCGAGCAACAGGTCGATGATGATGCAGAACTGACCATCGCACTGCAGTCGTCGGCGCTTGCTGGACAGGTGCTCGATCAGGAAGGCCAGCCGATCTGGGACGCAACGGTTGCCAGTGGCGACGCGCTGACCTGGACCGAAGAGGACGGTACGTTCCAGCTCGGTGATGCACCGGATGAGGGCGAAGTGATCTTCAAGGCGCCCGGATTTGCGGCCCAGCGAGTGCCGATCGGCGAGCTCGGCAACGAAGTTACGATGGAGCCGAAATCGGTCAAGGGGATCTATGCCACGGCAGGATCCACAGCCGACGATGAGCGCTTCAATGAGTTGATGGACATGATCGATCGCACCGAGCTCAACTCGATCGTCCTCGATGTCAAAGACAGTGCCGGATTGGTCTTCTACAACACCGACGTCGAGATGGCTCATGAAATCGGTGCAGTTGCGCCGACTTACGATGTCGAACAGCGTCTGGCTCAGCTCGAAGAGCGCGGTATCTACGCGATTGCCCGCGTCGTGATCTTCGAAGACCCGATTCTGGCTGAAGCTCGCCAGGATCTGGCTATCATGGACAGCGAAGAAGGTGGACTCTGGCGGACCTTCGGCGGTCTTCCCTGGGTCAATCCCTACCGTGAAGAAGTCTGGGACTACAACATCGCGCTGATGGAGGAAGCCGTCCGGCTTGGATTCGATGAGGTCCAGCTCGATTACATGCGCTTCCCGAGTGATGGCCCACTCAATCGCGCCGATTATGGCCAGGAGAGTACGGCTGAAACCCGTGATCAGGCAATCGCTGACTTCCTGCGGGCATCGTACGAGGTGATCGCGCCGACTTCGGCATACCTGACCGGCGATATCTTCGGGATGACGCTCTGGGACCCAACTGAAGGTGGCATCGGCCAGGACCTGGTTACCGTCACCGAACATCTCGATTATGTGCTGCCGATGATCTACCCCTCGCACTTCTATGAGGGATCGATGGGATTCGATGTTCCTAACGATCATCCCTACGAGGTGATCTATCAGAGTCTGAACAACGGAGCCACCATGCTCCCCGAGCGACTCAGGCCGAAGATCCGACCGTGGTTGCAGGATTTCACCTACGGGCCGGGTATTGCCTATGGTGACCATGAAGTGCGGGAACAGATCCGGGCCACCGAGGACTTCGGCGCCAGTGGCTGGATTCTCTGGAACGCGGCAACAAGCTATCACGAAGGCGCGCTCGGTCCGGCAGATTCCTAGCGCAACCTAATGATTTCGACATGATGGACAGGGCACCTCATCAGGTGCCCTGTTGCGTGTCTATCAACTTACCCGGTACGGCAGTGAGGTCAGCACCTCTTCGGCCTCACGAGCCGGCACCTCTTTACCTTCCATCATCTCCGGGTTCAATCCACGGACAACGAAGAAGGCATCCCCGAACTGGTAGACGTAGATGAAGTACTGATCATCGAACGAGACTGGATCGGCCTTGCCATCGGCTGCTACATTGTGACCCAGAAGCTGACACCGTCCCACGGTCAATGGCGGACTCTGATCGATTCGACTTAGCGGAAGCTCGTCCGGGGGCAGCAGGCTGGGGAGTTCGATGCTCATTGTCGGCTCCTGTCTGGTATGGCGGGTTGATTGATCGAGAACCGGATCGTGTCGTTGATTCCACCGATGGCCCGGTCGCAATTGCCACAGTAGATACTGTCTGAGACTGCCATGCTGACCCTGTTCTCTGCCACCCGGCATGATGGAACGGTAACTAATGATGACAGGAAGAGTGGTCCCATGACGAAAAACTGGCCTGAGATGTGGATCGGTGGCTTCTGAGCACCGGGCATCAGCGGCTCTCCGGTCCGGGGAGCAGACTACCCGGCACATCCGCCCCTTTCCAGCGAACTCCTGCTACCTGGAGAGCTTTCCGATGGCCCTGGCGATCCGGTGGCTGAATGGTCGAGCGCGCTCGATGGTCAGCCGGTATTGCTCGCTTCCAGTGTTCGAGAGGCGCGACTCATGGTAGCGCAGGGACTCGATCTGGATCAGCGATCTGTCATCCAGATTCCTGCCACGATCACCCGTGATCTGGCGCACACGCTTGATCGAACCGGTGCCTGCCAGCGGTTCGCGGCTGATGAACGTGCTGTCGATCTGATCTGGCGGGAGCCGATTGGTGGGATCGTTTCATTTGCGCTGGCGTCGGATACCCCGTCTGTGCTCGATTTTGCCGATACCCTGCCTTCCCCGGGATCAGGTTGGCCGTCAGACGAGACCGCGCTCGTGGCGATCTTCGGGCTGCATCTATCGGCAAATCCGGAGCGATCTGGCGCCCTGTTGCTGTTCGATTCGAGCAATCAGCAGAGCATTACCCTGTATCGGCGACTGCAGAGGCTTGCCAGTGAGAGCGCCGTTCCGGATGGTGCGATGGCCCAACTGACACGCCTGACTGGTCCGGACGGGCTGGCTGCCCGTCAGCAACAGGTGGTGGCACAGGTGCGGGATGGCGTTGTCGAAGCGGCCGGGCTCCCGGCAATCGAGGCGCATCCGCTGGCGCTGCCTGTCGGAGTTGGGCTCCAGATTCCCGAAATCGTCGAAGCATCGATCTTCGCGGCGTATGTTCGCGGCGAGCTAACCCCGTTCTCGCTACTCAGCGAGCTCCGGCCGCCGATGTATCGATACTTCCGGCAACCGGGAACTGATCCGGGCTCGACGCTCGATCTTCAAGGGTTCGTTCAGCAGGGGATGATCCCGTGCGGGCCGGACTTCCCGGACGCGGAGATCGTCCATGCGGTGCTCGGTGTGGTGAAGGCGGCTGAGTATGTCGGAGTACGCTGGTGGACTGATCCACAGGTTGCGGCTCAGTACGCACAGCAGATGACACAGATGTATGGCCCGGATCATGATGCCTATCGACCGGCATTCCCGGTTCCCGAATTTCCGCTTCCACACAACCCGATTGCGCCGGAACCCGTGACCGACGAGGGAGTTCCTGCAAGAATTGATGGCGATTGAGCCGTCGGTCTATTCTGTGGAATGTGGAGACTATGCTGAACCAGACGCCGTGGATGATCGCTGATGAACTGGCTCCGGGATCGAAACACCGCATGGAGCTCACCTTTCCGGATGCTGTGCTGGATAGAGTGGCCATCCCGGCGACGGTGATACGTGGCCAGACGGATGGGCCGCGCATCGCGGTGATCTCTGGGGTTCATGGCGGCGAGTATCCGGGACCGGCAGCCGCAGTCCGGTTCGCCCGTGAGATCGATCCAGCCGGGCTTTCGGGGAGTCTGGTGATCGTGCCGGTTGTCAACCAGACTGCATTCTGGCAGCGAACCGCGTTCGTCACCCCGGACGATGGGATCAATCTCAATCGTGTGTTCCCCGGGGATCTGAACGGCACCTTCAGCGAGGTTCTGGCGCGGCGGCTGTTCGATGCATTAGTAGAGCCAGCCGATATATTGATCGACCTGCACAGCGGCGACATCTTCGAATCGCTGACACCGTTCTCCGGCTACTTCAAAATGTCAGACAAGTCCCTGCAAGAACGCTCCGCCATGGTTGCACATGCGTTCATGCTTCCCATCGTCAACGCCTATCCCGAGCCATTCCCGGGCAGCCTGACATCGGCGGCCGCACGTGCCGGTGTGGCGAGCGCCATCGTCGAAGTCGGGGGCAATGGGTTGCTGCCCAGTGAAGATGAAGCGATGGTCTTCGATGGGTTGATCAATGCATTGCGCGCAGTCAACAGTCTCAATGAACCGGCTCGTACTGTCCCTCAGACCATCTACGAACCGGCGAGCTCGGCTGATGCCCCGGCGGCTGGTCTCTGGCGGCCAGCGGTGGGGCTGAATCAGCAAGTTGAAGCCGGTGAACGTCTCGGAACGCTGACTGATCTCTATGGTGATGAAATCGCTGACATCGTTGCGCCAGAGGCTGGCGAGGTGGTCTTCTACATGACCTGTTTGCCGGTTCACACTGGCGAAACGCTGGTGGCGCTCGGCAGACCAGTCTGAACCCGTGCGGGCTCGGACAGGAATTCCCTCACCCGTTGATTGAACAGCTCTGGGCGGGACATCATAACCAGATGACCGGCGTCCTGCATCACGGCGAGTCTGGCGGACGGGATTCGATCCAGATACGTTTCAGCCAGATCCAGCGGCAGGAGTGGATCGTTGTTGCTGGCGAAGACCAGGGTCTCGGCCTTGATCGATGCCAGCCTGGTGCTCAACTCCGGGTCGATCATCCGCACGTTGGCGTTCACCATCGTATAGATGTCGCTCCAGCGGGTGTACCAGAGGACAGGCGGGATCAGTGCCGGTGGAATCTCGAACAGGACGCGGAGACCGACAGCCACCCAGCCGAGAAGTGAGATGCCCGGAACCAGTGCAGCTGGCGTGATCAGGATCAGTCTGTTGACGCATGAGGCGTACTCGGAAGCCAGCCTGAGTGCGACTTCGCCACCCATCGACAGTCCGGCGATGCTGGCCGGGGCCAGCCCGGCTGCCTGGGTGAACTCCATAAGCCACCGTGCATAGTTCTGCATCCGGGTGATATGCCGGAGCTGCTGGAGTGCTCGAGGTCCGGGTAGACCGACCATGGTTACCCGGAAATGGCGGGCCAGTTCCAGTGCGTTCCATCTCCACATGTTCAGGGAGCCAGAAACCCCATGAACTAGCACCAGATCGGGTCCGCTACCGCCCGTCAGAACCGGTACCGGCTGACCGTCAACCATTACTGTGTGTGATGAAAATACGTCGCATGCCCATGCAGGAATCAAGTTCGTCATCAAGGTATCCTACGTGGTCTGAGCCGAAAGGCCATAGAAAACCACGGTTTGTACACGCGATCTGGAAACAATGAGGATCGTGCGCGGCTCCATGGTGACCCAGGAACCGCGCAATTATAGCAAGGCTAGTCGTCGCCGGGTACGCCAGCCGGTTCACGCACGATCGATTCGTAGCGTGTCTGCAGGTAATCGGCGAAATTGTCGAACGGATCGAATCCAACAACGCTCGGGGCGTTGGCCACGAAGTTGGAGACGGCATTGATATCGTAGAAGTAGATCAGGCCATCTCGCTGGCTGACCAGATACTCCAGTCCCCCGATATCGATCTGCGCTTCGTGGAAGATTGCCAGTGTTGCTTCCAGTACTTCGTCCGGCGGGTTCGCTTTCTCAGCGCTTCTGGTCTGGGTAACGCAGGCTTCGCCGTTCTCGGTGGCTGCCGGTTGTCGCCGCTCTTCCAGCGATGCCGGGCAGAGGTTGAAGCCGAGCGATGGATCGTTCTGAATGTTGATTCCGTAGAGGATCTCGCCGTTCAGTGCTTCGACCCGGGTAATCGTGTCGTCCACAGCCGGGTGGAACTCCTGCACGATCGCGGTGGAATCGAGAACAAAGACATCATCGAGCAGGCTGTCATTGATTGCCGCACGCACATCGTCGATCGAATCAAATCGCTGCATATGAGCACCGCTACCGCCGATGTTCGGCTTCACGATGATTGGAAACTCCAACTCTGCCGCGGCCGCGGTGATCTGGCTGGGGGCGTTGACGACGAGGCTCCGCGGGTGCGGAATCCCCAGCCGCTTCAGCAATCCGAGCTGGCGGGCTTTGGAAACCTCGAGCAGATGAGCCTTGTATCCGTTTACGGTTGGCACACCGAGCGTATCGAGATGCTGCAGGTACTGGAGTGCATAGAAAATCGCGCTGGTGTGACC
>SLFF01000222.1 GCA_007124395.1 Thermomicrobiaceae bacterium
GAATTGTCAATTTCCGTCCAAGAGTTGCGCAACAGTACAGTGTCGTTGCGTCATCCCGCTCATCTGGCCAATCATAACACAGGCATTGTGCCGCTCATTCCGCCAGAACCGGTATCATCATGCTAGAATCTCAGTCGAATCCTGGCTGTACGTTCAACCCCGGATCTAACAAGAACGCCAGACTGAATCGCCTGAGAAAGTGGCCCGTATCGTGGATGTTTATATTCTGCTGGATGTTCTGCTCGTCATCCTGATCGCGCTGTTCGTGCCGATTGGGTTCTGGAGAGGTGCCTACCGGGAGGCCTTTGTCACCCTGGGCATTCTGTTTGGTGCGGCACTGGGACGATTCTGGGGCGAGACCTGGGGTGTCGAGCTGGCAGCGGTGACTCGCCTGCATGAGTCTGGCGGCGCGTTCATGATCGCCATGCTCAGCCTTATCAGTGCTACGTTTCTGCTTGGTTACAGTTCTGGTGCTGCACTGCCGATTCCCCCTGCGGGCTGGATGGCGCGCACGCTCGGAGCACTGATTGCTGGTGCCAATGGAGCGTTGCTGCTGAGTTTTGCGTTGCGCGATATTCGCGTCTATCTCCTTTCTTCGGATGAGGCCGGGTTTCTCGACAGCGCGGTTATCGCTCCATTCCTGTCCGATGGAACGGGCTGGATTCTGCTTGTCGCCGCGGCGATCTTTGTGCCCATATCACTGGTGCTGGCCCTGTTCGGTCCAGATGTCGAGGATGAAGAGTTCTTCGATGAGGAAGATGAAGAGTACGAACTATACGAAGAAGATGCCTATCCGGAGCCGTATGCGCAGCGTACGATGCAGATCGATCAGAAGCGATCGCCGTTTGCGAGAAACCAGCCTTCGGCTCCACGAGCGGCGGCTTCTCGTCCAGCGCCAGCGGAAGAGACTCGCCCGATCCAGAGTGTCGGGCGTGAGGACCCGTCTCTCCATGGGGCAGAGACGCAACCGGCGCAGCCATCAGCACCACCACAACCGCGGGTGCACTATCCGCAACAGCAGCAGCAATCTCCGCAACCCGACCCAGCCCCGGTGACTCCGCCACCTCCGCAGACTCCGTCTCCGGCGACAGATAGTGCTGAGCATGGACAACAGCAAACTCCAGCACCATCGCCTGCGAAACCCCGCGAAGCTCCTCCGGCAGCGCCCCGGTCCGAGGAATCGAGCCAAACTGCTGAACCGGCGAGTGTCGATGAGACGCAGCCGCATCGACCGCAGTTCGGACCGCAGCCTCCACCAGAGCCTCCTCGGCCTGAACCTGAACCTGAACCTGAGCCAGTGGCAGAGGGTCCGGTTTTCGGAACGCAGTCGGTTCAACCTCCAACCCAGTCGCCGCAGAGCAGCGAACCACCGGGTGTCTTCGGCTATCGACCACCAGTCGAGCCCGTGGTGCGAACGGGAACGGATGAGTTCCCGATCCCACAGTGCCCGCACTGTCAGGCGAATGTCAGTGGCGCTGAGGGCTATTGCCCGAAATGTGGCGGGCCCATCTAGGGGTCTGCCGATCTCATTCCAGGTTCCAGGTCATCCTGGTGAATTCGGAACCGTTCAGTGTCGATCCCGATCGTCAGTCGATCGTTGCGATCGATTGAAGCCAGATACTGTGCGTCGAGTTCGGTGAATTCGAAATCCCAATGAGGCTGGGCAACGATCCCAACTGATGGACTGCTAGCATCCGGCAAGGCCACTCGCCGGGTCGAGATCACGAGATGGTCATCTACTGGATCGGCAGCTCGAGGATCAGGCCGCGCCCGAGCGGTTTCGGCGCTATCGATAACGTCCACTGCCATGCCCTGATAGTCGAAACGAAGCCACGCCCCATCCCGATCGCCATCCAGCTCCGACATCAACAAGGAAGTTCGAGAGTCGAGATCCAGCGACGAGGGATGATCGACATACCTCAGCGGAATGTCGAAGTCGGAGGAGGCTCGTTCCAGTAATGTCCAGGCTGGCTCGTTGCCCGGTATTCCAATGACGGCGATGCTGTCGATTGAGCGGCGTTCGATGAGGCCGATTGCTCCGGCGACGTGGTGATCATCCCATCCAGGAAGAATCAGGAGATCGACGGTTCGATCCCATGGACGGGTGGACCGGCCGATCAGATCGGCTGCGTGGGATCTCGAGGGACCAGCGCCGATCAGCAACCGCTGCTGATTGCTCTCGATCAGTACGGTGAGCGTACCGGCAGTATTGCCAACCACCACGCGATCGCCAGGTTCGATGAACTGGGCAATGATCGCCAGGCTGACTCCGAGTATGGTCGCTCCCGCGACAATCAGGATGCTAGAGACATAAGGTTCCAGCCATCGCCAGAGGCTCTGGCTGAACGTTCTCAGCGAGGATATTGATCGATTCCATGACAGTTTTGGCATGGGGTCATTGTGGCACTAATCGTCGTCATCGTCATCATCATCGTCAGCACTTCTGGTACCGGCACTGGCATCGAAGTAGGCAATATCGATCGTCGCTCCCCGGTTTACCCAGTTTTCCCATTCGAGTGTGCCGGAGACGACATGGCCGTCTGGGAAGTCCGCACAGTTGAAGTTGGGGTTCTGGTTCTGGATGAACTCGCATGATTGCGGGCTTGCGGACCCGACCTGGAGTCCAGCTGATTCCAGCTGTGAGATCGCCTCTCCAACTGGCTGCCGGAACACGTTCGGTACCCGGACTACGTCTCCCATGCTGATGGTTACGGTCACGGTCGATCCGCGAGCAACCTGTCCGGTTGGCTCGACGCGCAGGACAACGCCTTCCGCAGTGTTTTGACTCGGTTCCCAACGCTCTTCGACATTGACCGGGAGATTCCCCAACTGGTTTTGCGCCTCGCTCCGAGACTCGTTGGCGAGATTTGGAACGTTGACGGTTTCGGCTCCCTGGCTAACCCGCACCACGACCGTCGCATCGGGATCGACTTCCGTACCCGGTTCCGGATCCTGAGATGCAATGATTCCTGAATCGACTGAATCGCTGAATACTTCTTCGACCTCGAGTTCCAGCTCACCGGCGATTCGCTGTGCCTGTTCAAGGGTCCCCCCTACGAACTGCGGAACGGCGACCGTATCCGGTTCTGGAGTCGGAGATGGTTCAGGGGTCTCTGTCGCCTCGGGTGTAGGCTCCGGGGTTGCAGTCAGTTCGGGTGTTGGTGAGGGAGAGAGTTCCGCCGTCGCGGTGGGTGTCAGCGAGGCCGTGTCATTTGCTGGTTGCTCGAACAGGCCGAAGTCGCCGAGCCGGAACGCAAGGATGACCAGACCGATCAGTCCGATCAGAATTGCTGAACCGATGAGCCAGGTGACACAGCCGACATCGTCGCGGAAGTTCCCCATGCGTTTGTTGTTGCCGCGGTTGCGTCCGGGCGGTCGACGCCGGGCGCCCCTGCCTGCAGCGGCTGAGGGGGCTAAGGCAGTTGCCGCGGCACCACCAGCAGCCATCATCCGTGTTGCGCCGGTTGATTGAATCCCTTCACCGCGACTCAGTGCTTCTAGCGCCGATGCCATCTCCCCCGCACTCTGAAAGCGTTCTTCCGGTGTCTTGGCCAGCGCAATCTCGATGAACTCGTCAACTTCTTTTGGGAGTAGCGGGTTGATCTCTGACGGTGGCGGTGGCACGGCGTTGACGTGTTGCATTGCCACACCAACGGGCGAGTCAGCGTCAAACGGGATTGTCTTGGTGAGCATCTCGTAGAGCACGACGCCGGTCGAGTACACGTCTGAAGATGGCGTGGCCTGCTCGCCACGGGCCTGTTCCGGGGAAACATAGTGCACGGTCCCCATGCCGGTGCCGGCCTCGGTCAGATTGCTGTCGCTGATCCCTTTGGCAATACCAAAGTCCACGACCTTTACGTTGCCGTTGTTATCGACCAGGATGTTCTGTGGTTTGATGTCCCGATGAACCAGGTCTCGGGCGTGGGCGAAATCGAGCCCGTTGGCGATCTGACGGATAATGAACGCCGCGCCGTCTACCGTAAACGGTCCCTGCCTGCGTATCAGCTCCTTGAGGTTGGGTCCCTCGATATTTTCCATGACGATGTAGCGGACATTGTTGTCCTCTCCAACGTCATAGACATTGACGATGTTGGGGTGGGAAAGCCGCGCAGCAGATTGCGCCTCGCGATCGAAGCGAGCGAGGAAGTTTTCGTCTGAACCATACTGATCGCGCAGCAATTTGACCGCGACGTCGCGATTCAGTACGAGATCATACCCGCGGTAAACCACCGCCATTCCGCCTTCGCCGACGACTTCGTCAAGGCGATAGCGGTCGTTCAGCGTCCTCGTTTGCACGGACTGGAGCCTCCTGACGGCATGGTTATTGTCGACACCAGGACGATTGGATATCGGACAGGCGAACGCAAGCGAGCGTCCCGTGTCGCGCTGACAATCGTACTATCACTGAGTCAGCGATAATAGGCCCGTTGGAGCTAATTCCTTACTGGACTTGACTGAGCCGCCGGAATAGACAGTGCGTGAGACTGGTTGACAGTTTGTAGCTACGGGATAGACTGGAGAATTGCTTCTGGTTCGGGGCAATTGTTGAATGACAGGCTGATCTGATCAAACTGGTTGATAGGGGCAAGCAATGGCAGTGAACGTAATTATTCCCGCACAGTTGCGGCAATACACCGAGGATCAATCGTCGATCGAGGTCGAAGCATCGACGGTTGGCGAAGTGCTGACTGAGGTTGACGCGAAGTTCCCAGGCATCAAAGAGCGAATCTGTGAGCCTGATGGCCGTATCCGACGGTTCGTCAACGTCTTCGTCAATGGGGATGATGTTCGTGCGCTGGAGGGACCGGATACCCAGGTCAAGGATGGCGACGAAGTAGGAATCATCCCGGCCGTGGCTGGTGGTGCGTTCGCCTGAGCGGGGACGCACCACGGCCGATGCGAGCAAAACCGGGGGTGGTCATCGACCACCCCCGGTTTCTCATCTCTCTGAATAGATGGAGGCTTCTAGTCGCCAGCAATCGGAAGTGCGCAGGATATCTGATAATCCATGTCCTGCACTTTGCTCGCATCCAGCGCGGCATGTTCGCCACAGGCTGGACACTCCGGATCGCGGCCGATCTTCAGCTTGCGGAACGTCGACTCGAGTGCGTCGAACGTCAAGAGTCGTCCGATCAGCGGTTCACCCTGACCGAGAATCAACTTGATGACCTCGGTTGCCTGCAGAACTCCAATAACTCCCGGGAGCACGCCCAGGACACCAGCAGCATCTCAGGTAGGTGCCAGATCAGCAGGCGGGGGTTCCGGGAACATGCACCGGTAACAGGGTCCTTCACCTGGGGCATAGACCGTAACCTGGCCTTCGAAGCGGAAGATGCTACCATCCACGATCGGTTTGTTGAGGATGACGCATGCATCGTTCAACAGGTATCGCGTGGCGAAATTGTCGGCTCCGTTGACGACGATGTCGTATTCGGCAACCAGGTCGAGAACGTTGCTGGCGTTCAATCGTTCCTGAATACCAACCACTTCGACATCGGGGTTCAGATCGTTGACAAACGCTCGTGCAGATTCGGTCTTCGGCTCACCAACCCGGGCGGTAGTATGAACGATCTGCCGCTGCAGGTTGCTCAGATCGACCTCATCGGAATCGACAATCCCGAGTTTGCCGACGCCAGCCGCCGCGAGATACAGAGCTGCCGGAGAGCCAAGTCCACCAGCGCCGATCATCAGGACCTTCGCATCCAGCAGTTTGGCCTGGCCGACCTCGCCGACTTCCGGAATCAGAAAGTGGCGACTGTAGCGTTGTCGCTGATCGGGGCTCCACTGCCGTGGGATGTCGAACTTGTACCCGGCATCTTTCCAGGCGCCGAATCCACCCGATACCGAGATCGCATTCTCGTAGCCCAGCTGCTGGAGGGCCTGTGCCGCGAAGATAGAGCGCACTCCACCAGCGCAGTAGAGGTACACCGGCTGCTCTTTATCCGGAACCTGCTCTTCAATCCGCATTTCCAGAAATCCGCGAGGAATGAAACGAGCGCCGGGCACGTGGCCCTGCTCCCACTCGTCGCGCTCACGCACATCAACCACGACGGGTGTTTTTCCCGTCTGGTCGACCGCGGATTTCAACGCCTGTACGTCGACTTCTTCGACGTTCTGACGTACCGTTTCAAACAATTGATCGTACTTGCGTGCCATGTGCTAGCTCCGGACATTGAATCGTCGACAGTCTAGAAATCCTACAACACGCTGGATGCGTCCTCAATTCCGCGAATCGCAAGATTACTGATCAGCATGATGCCGAATCGGTTTCTTGTCTAGGAATTTGCGTTGTTTAGCCGAGCGAGGGGAGTCTTTGCTAAGGATGAAGGATCAACAGGACCGGGTAAACCAGACCACGGATCATGGCTGCTTCGGGTGTGGTGTGCAGAACGATGTGGGGCTGCAACTGGAATTCTATCGTGGCGAGGACGAAGTCGTTGCGACATTCACGCCGAAAACCGAGCATGAGGGATATACCCGAATGGTGCATGGCGGAATCGTTTCGACAATGCTCGATGAAGCGATGAGCTGGGCGGTGATCGATTCCGGTCGACTGGCGGTGACCGCACGGATTTCAGTCGATTTCCGGAAGCCGGTCCCGTCGGGTGAGCCGGTCACGGTGACTGGAAGCGTCACCAACGATCGCGGCCGAGCGGTCGAGACCAGCGGTGAAATCCGAGATGGCAACGGTCAGGTGCTGGCAACGTCGACAGGACTGTTCATTCGCGTGTCCGAGAAACAGCAACGCGAATGGGAAGAGACCTATCTCATCGGCGAGTCTGACTGAGCTAACCCTGATCTTAGCTGTTCGGCTTCCGCACCCAGCCCCGACTCTGGTTCGAGTAGGTCCAGCTTTCACCGTCGACTTTGTCGCGCCAGAGGTCGAAGTACCCTGTCGTGGAGGCGTCGAGCGTATCGGCACCGCTGAGGATCAACCCTTCTGGCGTCCCTGGAGTTACCGGCGCGCCATACTCCAACTCTCCGTGATGGCTGATGATCGGATGCAACACGTCCGATAGCGGGATATCGCCGGCATACTCGATATCTCGGGCAACACGCTCGACGAGCATCACCCCCCGGACGATATGACCGAGCAGTCGCTCATCCTCGAGCGGCTGTCGGCTCTCCGGGCCATCGTATGCGTCGGCTTTGCCGATGTCATGCAGCGCGGCCGTGGCAAGGAGAAGGTCACGGTTGACCCGACCACCGTAGATGTCCGCGGAGCTCAGGCAGATTCGCATGACGTGGAGGGTGTGCTCGAGCAGACCACCGCGGTAGGCGCCGTGAAACCGGATTGCGGCCGGTGCGCTCCAGAACCCGGGGCTGGCTTCGAGCACGTGGTTCACCAAGCCGCGAAGGTCCTCATCCTCGATCATTTCGACGAGGCCAGTGAATTCGTCGATCAGCTCCTCGCGCGGTCGATAGGTGCCGGGAAGGTAGGCGCCTACGTCTTCCTTCGTCAGGCGAAGGGTGTTCACTCTGATCTGTGGACTCCCGTTGTATTCACTGGCGTCACCTTCGATGAGCACCACAGAGGGGCATTCATACACCTGATCCGGATCAGCATCCCAGAGAATAGCTGGCAAGATCGACGAGGTTTCATCCCGCAACTCCATCCTGAGAAACGGTTTGCCTTGCCGCGTCCGCCGGAGTTCTGCCGTCCAGAGGCAGGCGAGCCCTGCAACGCGATCTCCCGGGAGTAGTTCTGAGAATACGAGTGGTACAGGGCCGATCATGAGTCCTCCATTAGGTTTCGTGCGGTTCGTGTCTGGTCAGTCTAGACGGTGGCGCTTGCTCGACGCATTGAGGCATGCGTGGCCTCGACCAGCGACTGGAACGGTTTCAGATGTTCCGAATGTTCGCGGAACATCATCTCTGGATGCCACTGTACGCCAAGAAACCAGGTGCTGGCTGGACGATCGACGGCCTCGATGGTGCCGTCGGGAGCGCGTCCGATCACCACGAGTTCAGGGGAGACATCCTTCAGCGCCTGGTGATGGAACGAGTTTGTCTCGATCTCGGTGGATCCGTAGACCTCGTGCAGTCGGGAATCAGGTTCCACACTCACCCCATGCGATTTGTCTGGTGGGCTGTAGCCTGCCTCATGCTGGCGATGCTCGATCTGATCGCTGAATTCGGCGGCGATGTCCTGGTAGAGCGTACCCCCGAGGGCAACATTGGCGACCTGAATTCCCCGGCAGATGCAGAGAATCGGGATGTCGCGTTCGAGAGCAGCCTTGAATAGTGCGAGTTCGAAGCTATCTCGCTGCTCGTCGATGCCGCCAGCGTGGACGTTGGTTTCGCGGTACTCCATCGGGTCGATATCCCCGCCACCGCTGAAGAGCAGACCATCTATTCGATCGAGGATCTCGTTCGGGTCTCCGCCTTGTGGCGGAAGAATGAAGGGAAGTCCGCCGGACTCTTCGACTCCTTCAGTGTAAGTATTTGCCAGGACGTACCGGCGAAATGTTCCGTGGCCCAACTTGTCGGTAGAAGGCGTTGGGGTCAATCCAATTACAGGCTTCATGGTTGATCCTCTCCTGGGGATTCGCGACAGGGCATCGCAATGGCCGTTGTTCGTAGCCGTGCCGCGATTATTGAGGTTTGCGGGCCGTGGGTCAAGGAATGTGAACGAAATTTGAGAATTGGGTTGGCACCGGGAAATCGGCTGTGCTAGACTAGGCGTCGCTGCGGAAGAGAAGCGGCACACAAAACGCGTCACAACTCCCGCTCTAACGCGAACGTACGGAGCGGAACGGAAAGCGCACCGAGATCTTGACAAGGGATTTCGGACGCGTTATAGTGAGTGTCGCGCTTTTGAGGGGCAGAACAAGAGCGCAGAGACGCATTGCCCCAGCACCTTGACAATTGGAGCGTGACCAGATGGCTTGAGTGCGAAGTGATTCGCATGATGGTCGTATGAACCAGGATAAGAAACGCACCGTAAATGGTGCAACCAGTCTTGATGGAGAGTTTGATCCTGGCTCAGGAACAACGCTGGCGGCGTGCCTAATGCATGCAAGTCGAATGGGACCCATTTCGGTGGACGACCATGGCGGACGGGTGAGTAACACGTGGAGAA
>SLFF01000146.1 GCA_007124395.1 Thermomicrobiaceae bacterium
CGCCGGCATTCCGGACAGATGCTCCGTGTGAGCTCGAAAAATACGTAGTCAGCATCACGTTTCGTGGTCTGAGGAGCCGCTTGATCGATATCGTGATTCATTGTGCTTCCAGTCACTACTCCGCCAGGACGGTCCATCGTCACACTACCTGGATTCCGGTGGATCACTCTCCGGCATCGGGTACGTTCGACTCCGGCTTGCCCGGGCCTCGATCGTTTCTTTCAACTCATCCAGATGCGTTCGCATGTGCTGCTTGAACATTCGCTCGAACAGGAGCTTTCCGATCACCCACCCGAATATCCATCCCGAAATGCCGAACCGGCTCTCGTAACGGAACCGCGTCCAGCCATCGACATCTTCGAGTACGAATCGATCTTCCAGCAGCGAGAGAATCCCGGTTGGTTCTGAAAGCTCAAATTCAAGGCGCTCTGGGTCGATGAAGGTTACGGCCTCGATCGTCTTTAGCGTCCAGACCCTGTTGAACAACAGCGGCACCGGAGAACTGAACTCCGCGAGGATGCGATTCTCGTCATCCCAGCGATCCAGCACCCGAATCGACTCCAGATTCGCGGTCGGTGATCGAAAAGCGCTCACCACCTCGAAGCTCAGGCGTCGATCAGCCCGGATGAGCACTGACTCTGCGGGGACATCGATCGGAATAACCGGCATGTGCTCCTGCTAACTCTCTCGCAATCAACTTCACCATCGTGATGCGCTCGATTGCCCGGGCGAGTGTCGTGAATCGGATAACTCTAGATTGCTCGATTCCCGGTACATTCGCTGTAATGCGGCTCACATTCTCCAGATATGACGGGCTGTATCGACCCGTGACGAGGCGTTAGAATCGATTCACACGGAAACGAATCGTCGAATCATATCGAGTAGCAGTTCCAGGAACCGGAAAGTTGGCGAAGATGAGCAACGTCGTGGTGCTTGGCGAAGGGATCGTCGGGGCCAGCGTGGCCTACCATCTGACACGGGCAGGGGTCCGGGTCACAACGGTGGACACCTCGCGGGATGGGCAGGCAACCGCGGCTGGGGCCGGGATCGTCTCCCCCGGCGGAACCACAAGCGTGCTGCCGGATTTCAATCGCCTGATGGCGGCGGCATTCTCTCATTATCAGTGGCTGATTCCCCAGCTTGCCGAGGATGGTCAGTCAGAAACCGGCTTCGAGACCGTTGGCGAACTTCTGGTTGCGCTGAGTGACGACGAACAGAGCCAGCTCGGTGAACAGCTATCGGTTGCTGAACAACGGCGGGCTGAAGGAGTCGGCGGCATCGGGGAACTGTCACTGGTCGATGACGCCGCCGCCCGGGAGATGTTTCCAGCGCTGAGCACTATTCATGGCGCGCTGTACATCGCAGACGCCGCCCGGCTGAATGGTCGGCTCCTGCGCAATGCGCTGCTCGGGGCAGCAGAAGCGCACGGACTCGAGCGAAAGTCTGGAACGGGAACCCTTCTTCTGGAAAACGGAGAGGTGCGTGGCGTCCAGGTCGGCGACGAACGGATCGACGCCGATGCGGTGGTTCTGGCGACCGGTGCCTGGTCGGCCGACCCGCTAGCTGAACTGGGGATCGACATCCCGATCGTGCCGCAACGGGGCCAGATCGCCCATCTCTCGATGCCGGAGCAGGTCACCCGCCACTGGCCGATCATCGCCACATTCCAGCGTCACTATGTGCTGACGTTTCCAGAGAACCGGGTTGTTGCCGGAGCAACCCGGGAAACCGGCAGCGGTTTCGACTATCGGCTCACGGCGGGAGGAGTTCACGATGTACTGGAAGCGGCCTTCAGTGTCGCCGATGGATTACGAGCAGCCACATTGAACGAGGTGCGGATCGGATTCAGACCGATGTCTCCGGACAACCTGCCAATACTCGGCGCCATTCCGGGACACGACCGTCTCTTCATCGCCACTGGCCACGGCCCGGCCGGGCTGTCGCTCGGTGCCCATTCTGGAGCAATGGTCGCCGACATGGTTCAGGGCAACGAAGTTAATCTCGATGTCTCGGCGTACCTGCCGGACCGGTTCATGACTGCGTAGTCAATGACTTGTCAGTACTCTAATTTGCTCCATCGAGCATCCGGATGTCTCCATTCTCCGGTACAATGCGCTGAGTACCGCTTCCACAAAATATAGCTCCAGGCAAACTGCGTCAAATCTCATATAGAGAGAAGGTGGCGATGTCAGATCAGACTGAAGAGAAGCAACCAGTCACGTCGATCACCCAGGATGAGATGATCGCAATCCAGCGGCGTCTGCAGAAGCAGTTCGCAGTGGCCCCGCTGGCATTCTCCACAGATGGAAAGACCTTCAGCTATGAGGCGCCGCTGGACTACGCGATTCCTGCGGGAAGCTATGTTCAGATCGAAGCCGACGACGAAACCTATGTCGGACAGGTTATCGAGAAATCTGTAGAACAGCGAGAAGGTCCACAATTGTCCATCAATGTCGGCGATGCTCTGGGACTCTTCCCAGAGGGCATCACGATGGACCGTGCCACAGTCCGTCCGAGAATTCGGTACGTTGATGGCCAGGGAATTCTTCTCGGAAAAGTCGATTTAGCGCAACTCGCACCGCTTCAATCGTCAGATGTGTTTCAAAACGGGGTGATCTCGCCCGCCACGCCAGAGCTCATCAATCTGCATCTCATGAGCGGCACGCCTGACAGTGCCGGGCTCGATGTTGGCAAGGCGATGCACGGAGATGAAACGAACGTCGTGGCGCTAAGTGCCCGGGGGTTCGGCCGGCATTCATTCCTTTGTGGGCAATCAGGTTCAGGCAAGACCTACTCGCTGGGCGTCATACTCGAGAAGATGCTGATACGGTCTCAACTTCGCCTGTTGATTCTGGACCCGAACTCAGATTTCGTGCGTCTTCCTGTCATGCGAGACAACGCCGGACTGGCGCATACCTCTGAGACACTAGCGGAATTCGAGGCAGTGCGAGAGGCAATCCGTGTCTTGCGTCCCGGGGCACAATCGGACAAACACCGACTGGCGATCCGGTTTCGCGATCTCGACCGTCACGAGCAGGCTATTGTGCTTCAACTCGATCCACTGGAGAACCGGGAAGAGTACAGCGGGTTCTGGCGGCTTGTCGAAAACCTTGGTGGGGACGACGTCGAACTCAGCGACGTTCTGGAAGCCTCGATCAAAGATACGGCATCAGAATCTCGCCAGATAAATCTGCGTGTCCGCAATCTCGGCGTCTCGGAATGGTCGATCTGGTGCGGGCGTGATGAGTCTTCCTGCATCAGCAACCTGGACGAGGACTGGCGGGCACTCGTCGTCGATATCGGGACGCTCGGACTGGCGGCTGAGAAACAGGTCGTAACCCTTGCCATGCTCGGCAAACTCTGGAGACAGCGCAGCGAGCGCAAACCAACCCTTATCGTCATCGACGAAGCTCACAATATCTGTCCGGCCGAACCAGAGACCGCGCTCCAGGAGCTTCTTACTGAATGCGTGATAAAGATCGCGGCAGAGGGAAGAAAGTTCGGACTCTATCTGCTGCTGGCATCGCAGCGGCCACAGAAGATCCATCCGAATGTGCTCTCACAGTGCGACAACCTGATCCTGATGCGGATGAATTCGGTTTCAGACATGAAATACGTGTCAGATGTGTTCTCCTTTGTGCCACCCAACCTGGTGGCCGAAGCGTCGCATTTCCGCCAGGGAAACTCGCTGATCGCCGGTCCGGTGGTATCTACCGCAACACTGGTGCAGTTCGGTCGGCGCATCACGGAAGAAGGTGGCAGCGACGTTCCCGCCACGTGGGCCGACTCAGCAAGGAAGAACTGAGGCAATCGGTGGTCGAGCGTATCGGGAAGGATAGACCCCGGGATTACCCTTCCCGATACCAAAACCTCAGTGCCAGGTAGCAGCCAAGCACGACAGCTCCGATATCGAGCGACACTCTGATCATCACATCGACGAACACGCCCTCGAACAGCATCGGGATGAAGACCATGAACACGAACCAGTTGACCCCGAAGATGCCGAGACCGAAACGTGCAGCCGACCGCGTGGTGGATTCAGACAATACGGCGTTCAACAACAGAAGAAACGCGACTCCGACACTCAGGCCCATCAACGCGGTCCAGACGAACGTCAGAACTGGCCGCTCCACATGCCCCGACCCGATGATCCCACCAACGTAACCGAGATAGCGTACCGCTACATAAACAAGCGCGATCAGCAGCAGTGCACCAGTTGCCTGCAGTTGGCCCGGTTTTCCTGCCACGTTCTCAGTCGAGCTTGTCGAGCGAAACACGAAGACGCCAAGCAGGATACTCATCACCATCACCGGAATTGCATCGCTGAGCCCAATCAGAAACTCGTTGAGAAGCGGGTTCCCGAACAGCGCGACGCCCTCCAGCATGCCGACAAGCCAGATGATGCCCACCGCCGATCCGTATCGGATCCCTTTCCACAATCCCGTGCCGGGAATCATTGAGTGATACCGGGCGAATACGAGCGCGGATCCGGCAAACGCGAGCAACGCCCAGGCTGATGCCACAACTTCGGCACCCAGCGTCCGACCCAGCACGCCATAGCTCAGCTCATTGATACTCACCACGAAACTACCCACAAGCGCGTGAAAGAAGATGGCCAGAACGGCGCCGATGATCACAGATGCCACGAACCACCTGCGTGCCGAGCGGTCTAGCTGGTCCCGCATTCTCCCGGCGCCGGACATCGCGGGGAGCGAAACGACTGATCGATCTCTGGAATTACCCGTTGGCACTTTGTGGACGACCATAGCTGACTCCTTGAAGCTAAGCCGCGTTTACCCGGAACCAAATGCTCCGGTCTGTCTCCAGATTAGTTCCTCGAGATCAGTCTGGTCGTGAAATCTGCCGCTTGTGTGCAACAGGCGCGTATCAGGTTGAGGACGCCCCGCTCTCAGCGCAAGAAGGTACTTTTAGAGGGGTCCCCAGCGTCACTGCGGCGTGAGGTCGATGCGGAGTTCTTCGATTAATTGGTCCAGTTCTTCGTCAGGCAACCGGCCCTGCAAGTATCTGAGCAGATCTTCCTGTCTTGGCTGGCCGATGACCATGCGATAGGCCGCAATCGAGCGCTTCAGGCGCTCGAGTTGCCTGACTTCCCGACTGAGGGGGGAGATGCGGCACGTACCGCTCGATTTGGGCAGATCCTTCATAGACCCAGTATGGCGCGATATCACGCAGTTCGTCGCTCGTCTTCGTCTCCGCCGCCTTGTTGAACATCTCTTCCCATGGATCTGTGGTGGTCGAACGAAATGCCGCGGCACGGTTACGTTCAGCGATGTTCTTCCGGATCGCGTGACCCTTGTAGCGATGAACCCGTCCCTCTCGCTGTTCGAGATCAACCGGGTTTGCGGGCAGGTTCCAGTGAACCACCGCGTGACAATACTGATGGAAATCAAGCCCCTCTTGTCCCACTGAGGTAGTCGCCAGCACAAACGGCCAGAAGGGGGAGTTGAAAGCAGACCGAACCGCACCCACGTGGATCAATTGCTTCCCGTCGTCACTCACATTGGTGCCGAATCTCACTGCATAGCGGACACGCATGCTAATCGGTGAGAGGCCGGTACGGCGCTCGACCAGGTCACGACCATGATCGAGCGCTTCAACCGATTGTTTTTGCGCACGTTGCGGGTACTTTGGAATTTGCGCCGCTATGGTCCAGTCGTGGTTCAGCAAGCCAGCCCGGTAAATATCGGCCAGCACCAGTGCCCGACCTCAAAACCTCAGACGATATCCGCCAATTGTGGCGGTCCGATTCGGGACGTTTGACGTGCTGGAAATGGGCAGACGTAATGGATGGCTATTGAATTAAGCCCAGCCCAGCTGTTTCATCGTATGCCCGTCATTCCATATCTTTGTCATGTGCTGAATCTTTCCGCCGTTGAAGTCCATCACATAGACGTACTCTGCGGTTACCTTGTTACCGGTTGGCGAAACTGGTCCACCCTCACCTGTCTGAGTTCCGTGGACCACTCCAAACGCTGACACGGAATTCCGCTCATCATCGGTTGCGAATGCCCTGATTTCGTAATTCAAGTCTGGAATCGGAGTGTGCAGTCCTTTCATCCACTCAGTGTAGGCCTCTAGCGTGGTGATCTCAGCGAGCGTGTCTGCCTGGCATGCAAAGCTGGCGCCATCATGGCACCAGTCCCTGCAGCCGTCCCATCCCTTGCCAGACTCACAAGCATCAAAGAAAGCCATCGCGGACTCGGATATCGACATCTGTCGCCCCTCTCAGTGAAACTTGCTGATGATGTATCCACGATAGCACGCTTTTACACGGTATGCAATATATCGCTTTGCCCAATATCTCCTTCAGTTAGCCGTGTACACACTGCTGTGAATCTGGTGTGGCCCGAAGGTTGCTTCGCTCGCGTGGCTCATTTGATCGTCGCAGTGTATTGAGTCCTAGACACGTTGTTCGAACGTCCGATGACGAGTACCTGTAGAGGCGTCCGACAACTGGACGGATCAGAGCCGGGATAAGAGAGGCGATCCTCTGTCCCGGCCAAACGATGCAGCACTCTACTGAGCGCAGTTCTACCTGACGGACAAAGGGGTACTCAAGCAGGGGCCAGATCCGTAGGAGGACAGACTACTCCTCGTCCTCCCGAGAACCGAACTCATTGTCCAGCATCAGAAGTGCCTCTGGATGGTCTCCAGCAAGCGTAAGACGCGCAACGGCGTCAGATGTGATCTTCTCTTCCTCAACCTGCTCGTTTATGAACCAGTGCAGGAACTCCTGGCTCGGGTAGTCGCCCTGCTTGAGGGCCATATCGTAGAGTGCATGGATTTGAGCGGTAACCTGCTGCTCGTTCTCGAGCGCCTTCTGGAAAACATCGAGTGGTGAATCAAACGTGTTGGGAGGCTGCTCAATTGTCCGGAGCACGACGTTTCCACCCCGGTCCAGGATGAAATTGTAGAACTTCATGGCATGTTCAACTTCTTCCTGCGACTGGACGAACAGCCAGCGAGCAAACCCGGGTAAGGTCAGCGATTCGCAGTAAGCGGACATCGACAAGTACGCATAAGCAGAAGCAAATTCATTGTTGATTTGCTCATTCATCGCGTCCAGGGTTGGCTGATTAGGGGACTGACCCCCTGATTGATTGCGTCGAAACATGAGTATTCTCTTCTCTAACGGCTGGAACTAGCTTGATTCGCAGGCGGAAGCGTCAGTGTAACACGTGCACTCTCGAAACCCGGCGGACGTGTTTGAAGCCTCTTACGCTGCGTCTCCGATGCTTCACTGGCTTTTCAAGAATCGTTTCTTCCTTAAATCGTGTCGCCAAGGATTGCATATGGCGCGCAAATCGTTGTGCCGGTTTCCGGAGCGGTGAGGATATGCGCATCGACCTGAAACACGCGCCTCATGCGATGACAGAGTCATAGAACACCTAACGTGACAGATTCACTGAACTATGACGCACAGGCTTGATGGTTCAAGCCTGACCATCTAGAATGGAATTGCTCTGCGCATAATTTGTTTGTCAGTATTCACGGCGTTCGGTACATACCGGATGAATACTGGTCAGCATCTACTCTCAAGATCTACGAATCGATGCATCAATGGATGAGACTCGCCAGCAGAAGGCAATCGATTCCCTGCGCGACTGGAGCAAGTGGCTGATCGGCCTCGACTTTGCGGCGGCGACCGGCTGTGTTGTTGTCTTGCAGCGCGATGCGATCGAGTCTCCGTTTCTCACACTGGCGATTGCCGCGTTTGCGTTCTCCGTAATCGCTTCCATCCTTGTTGTCCGTTCGCTTGCTTCGCTCGTAGAAGTGCTGCCCTGGACAGACGCGAACAACGACCTGGAGAGCGTGTTTCACTATCGTGTCCTCGGTTCTTTTCTTTTGGGACACCTCGTCTACATTCAGACCGGTTTTTTTCTCGCGGGAGTGTTGTTCTTTCTGGCTTGGGTCATCTGAAGTCCACAGCTACTGACATGGCCGGATCGATGCATCGCCAGTTGATCAGTGATTTGTCGGTCTTCGGTCGACAGTAATGAATTGTTCGGGGTAGGGCATCATGACAAATACTCATTACGACGCGGTGGTGGTTGGTTCTGGGTTTGGTGGATCAGTGATGGCCTACAAACTGGCCCGAGCCAACTTGCGAGTGCGGGTTCTCGAACGAGGAAAGATCTATCCTCCATTCTCGTTTCCTCGAAGCCCTCACGAGATGAGCAAGAATTTCTGGGATCCCAGCGAGGGGCTCTATGGCATGTTCGACGTCTGGACGTTCCGGGGCAGCCGCTGGTCACTCAAAGGTATAGAAGCAGTCGTTGGCAGCGGACTTGGCGGAGGCTCCCTCATATACGCCAATGTCTTGCTTCGCAAGGACCGAAGCTGGTTCGTCAAGGAAGACCTCGACAACGGCGGCTATGAATACTGGCCCATCACGCGAGATGATCTTGAGCCTCACTATGATGAAGCTGAGAAAATGCTCGGCGCTCAACGGTACCCGTTCGAGGAGTATGAACCGTACAACGCGACGTCGAAGACAGAGGTTTTTCGCCGCCTTGGGTCGCACCTGGGACTCGAGTGGGGGCTTCCACCGTTGGCGGTGACCTTTGGCAATAAGAACGAGCGCCCGATCCCTGGTGTAGCTATCCACGAGGAGCAGCCGAACCTTCATCACAAGGAGCGCTATACCTGCCGGCTTTGTGGTGAGTGCGATATCGGCTGCAACTACGGCAGCAAGAACACCCTGGATTTCAACTACCTCTCAGACGCTCAGCGAATGGGAGCAGAAATCAGTGCCCTCTCTGAAGTGAGAACGTTCCGCCCGGGAATGTCGGGTTCTGACGACGGGTATACGATTACGTTTGTTCAGCATGAGCCGCAGACTCGCCAGGGCGCTAAGATGGATACCTCCGAACTACCCGAGCACACGATCACCGCCGATCGCTTAATACTCTCAGCAGGAACGCTCGGCAGTACGTATTTGCTCCTCAGGATGAAAGATCAGTTTCCGAACTTGAGTGAACAGCTGGGTACACGATTCTCCGGAAATGGTGACTTGCTCAGCTTCATGGTCAA
>SLFF01000093.1 GCA_007124395.1 Thermomicrobiaceae bacterium
GTCCAGATCATTCGGGCTTCATCGCTGACATGCTCATCAGGACGTCGGGTGACATCCATCAGAGCGAGCATCAACCCGAGCCAGACGAATGGAATGCCGGGAAGGGCAATCGCCATCAGCAACCAGGCAGACCAGTCCTGCCAGACAGCGCCGTAGACAGCAGTCCCGACGAAGGCAAGAAAACCGATCGATGAGATGGGAAGCAACCAGGACAGACCGGACATCCCGCGCATGGTGGAGACTCTACTCTCTGTGGAACGAACACGGCACCGGCCGGGTACAGTGACCCGGCCGGCCAGTCGTCAGTAACGTGTGTCAGGCCGCTGAGATGAGGCTCAGGTTACCCTGTCGTCTGGGCGGCCTTACGACGGCGCTTGTGCTCTGCTTTACGGATCTTGGCACGGCGCTGTTCGCTCTTGCTGACGAATCGTCGCTTGCTGCGGAAATCGCGAAGCTTGCCCGATTTCTGGACTTCCTTCGTGAAACGTCGCAGCAACGCATCAAAACCTTCATTATCGCGTTGGTCGACTCGCATGTTCCGGCTCACCCCCTCTCTCACCTGGCTATCCCGGCCTGTGCATCAGTCTGAATCTGGTCACACGAACGGGCGCATTTACGCCTTACAATGGCGCACAATAAGAATGAGTGGCACCCGTGGGCGCCACTCGATGAGTATAGCATAGCTGGTCTTCGACTTTGTACTGCGTGCCGAGAGCGGTTCTCATTAGAGTTGACGACCGGTAGTCGGCCACCTCCGTGTGGCCCTGAACGGCAACCGCATACCCGGCGAACGCTTCGGTGGATCCGGGGCAGACGGAGCTGCCCAGCTACCGACAGCAAAAATGAAACCTGCTCTAGCCCCGCTGATCGATCGGCTTGAACTCAGCCGTCTCCGGGCCAGTATAGCGAGCCTGCGGGCGAATCAGCCGCATACCCGGCAGTTGCTCGTTCAGGTTGGCAGTCCAGCCAACGATCCGGCTGATGGCGAATGCCGCTGGCATCGCATCGATCGGAATACCGAGCGAGTACAGTAGTGGCGCCGAGTAGAACTCGACGTTCGGGTAGAGCTTGCGTTCGGTGAAGAACGGATGCTCGTTGGTGAGGTCTTCCAGCCGGACGGCCACATCATGCCAGGTGCGATCACCCTTCTGTTCGGCCACCGACTCGGAGAAGCCCATCAGGTGCTTGGCTCGCGGGTCACGGGCACGATAGACACGATGGCCGATACCCATCAGGCGTCGCTTGATTTTCAGCGATTCCTCGATATATGGCTCAACGTTTTCCTTGGTGCCAATATCGAGCAACATCTCCATTGCCCGTGCGTTGGCTCCACCGTGAGCATCACCCTTCAGGCAGCCCAGTGCAGCCGAAACAGCCGAGTAGAGATCAGTGATGGTGGAGAACGTCACACGGCCGGAGAAGGTCGATGCGTTCATGCTGTGCTCAGCAACCAGAATCAGATAGCAGTTGAAGGCGTTTGATTGCAGCTCGGTTGGCTCTTCCCCGGTCAGCATATAGAGGAAATTGCCTGCCTCGCCGAGTTCCTTGTGCGGCTCGACGATGTTTTTGCCCTCCCGCAGGCGGATATACGCCGCCAGCATGGCCGGGAATGCAGCCGCCATTCGAATGGCACGCTCCTGGACATCGTCTGCATCGAGCGAGCGTTCATCCGGATCTTCCATCGCCATCGCCGTCGTGGCGGCCCGCATCGCGTCGATCGGGGCACCGGTGGTCGGCAGGCTGGAGAGGACGCTCTTGACCGCTGGCGACAATTGTCTGTGCGAACGCAAACGCGCCTTGAGATCCTCGAGCTGCGAACTGGTCGGCAATGACCCGAACCAGAGCAGGTACATAATCTCTTCGAAGGACGTCGTCTGAGCCAGGTCATCAATATCATAGCCACGATATCGCAAGATACCGTTCTGGCCATCGATCATACTCAGGCTGGTCTCGGCAACAACGACCCCTTCAAGGCCACTGTTAATCTCCTGCGTGTCACTCATGCGTTCGTCCTTCCTTGAATTAAGCGTGACCACCCAAGGTGGCTCGTTCTTGTTTCGATTGGGCAATCGCCCACAAGATCCATTCGTTAGCATGCAATTGCGCCAGCTTGATAACGACCGACACCCGGCATCGTAGCAGAGAAGCACAGACTTGAGTATACCGGTATCCTCAATCGCCTCCGTTCCTGCTATTATCCCCGCATAGTGCGCGCCGCGAACGCGATTCTTCGGGCCGGGCACAAGACTTGCTGTGCAGATACGCGGGGGCAGTGATTCGGGGGCTGAACTGGCTCAGCGATACTGTCTAAATTCCAGACTCTCCTGCGGCAACGTTGCTGACAGGGGAAAGGGGGTCCGGGTGGCGCGTGTGCTGATCGTCGATGACGATCCGGCGATATTAAATATGCTCGATGAACTTCTGCAGGACGAACTGTATGAGACACTTCTGGCAACAGATGGGCGTGCGGCAGTAACCATTGCTCGCCAGGAGAAGCCTGATCTGATCCTCATGGATCTGATGCTTCCGATTATGGATGGCGCCGAGGCGATCCGCCGGCTCAAACGGGATCCGGACACACAGCAGATCCACATTATCGCCATGTCAGCCGGTGCCAATCTGCGAATGCACGCAGACCAGCTTCCGGCGGACAGTGTCATTGGAAAACCGTTCGATCTCAATACACTCCTTGCCGGTGTTGCGCTGCACGCCTCTCCCCACAAGATGGCAACCAATGGCCAGGGGAATCGTGAGCAGTAGTCCTCCACTGTACATCTGGCTCGGTCGTGCCCCTGGAGCGTTCGATCCCGACATGGAGATCGAGGACGTTCCAGGAACGGCTGACCTCGATCTACTCACTGCGGCCATTATGGATGGCAAGCTGGGAACGATCCTGCCTTCCAGAATCTATATGTCCACCCACCAATCACCAGAGCTCTCACGGTCGATCCGGACTGTTGATGTCGGCAAGTTGCTCCGGGACATCGGCGTAGACCATAAACGCTGCTACGAGATCACACTGCCCGAATAGCTCCACCGCTCTCCGTTGCACCCCGCATCCGTCGTTGCGATAATGCCGGGACAACCGTCTGCCTGTCAGCGAAACGGCCTGAACCATGAAGCTCACCCAGAAAGAACTGGACCGGCTAACCGTTTTCACAATGGCTGAACTCGCCCGGAAACGGCGCAGTCGCGGCCTCCGGCTGAACCATCCAGAGGCTGTTGCCATCATCACCGACGAAATCTTCGAGGCAGCCCGGGATGGCCGCACTTATGATGATGTGGCCTCCATCGCCAGTCGCGTGTTGACCTCGGACGACGTAATGCCGGGCGTGCCCGAAATGATCCCCATTCTCCAGGTCGATGCGATGTTTACCGAAGGCACCAAGCTGGTAACAATCAGGAACCCGATATCATGAGCGATGACACCCGGCCACCCGGAGCAATCATCCCTGGCAGTCATGAGCCGATCGTGATCAACGCCGATCTCCCGCAGACCACCGTTCAGGTCACCAACACGGGCGAGATTCCGGTGCATCTCACCGCACACTTCCACGTCTTCGAAGCCAATCCGCGTCTCAGGTTCGATCGCCGCAAAGCCTATGGGATGCGTCCCGATGTGCCGGCTGGCGGAGCGATTCGCTTCGAACCGGGAGAGACCGTACCGCTGCAGATGGTGCCGATCGGCGGGAACCGGATCGTCCGCGGGTTCAACGGACTGGTCGATGGCCCGCTCGATGAACTCGATGTCGATACCGCGCTCGATCGCGCCATCGCCCGGGGATTTCTGCACCAGACAGAGGAGTAACCCACCATGCCGCAGGAGATGGATCGACGAGCCTACAACTCGGTCTACGGCGCAACCACGGGCGACCGTGTTCGCCTCGCCGATACCAATCTCTATGTTCGCGTGGAATCCGACCATAGCCTGCCCGGCAGCGAGACGATTACCGGGTTCGCCCGGCCGGTTCGCGACGGCATGCTGATCGGCCATCAGCCCGGCCCCAGCAAACTGGACATGATCATCACCAACGTGCTGCTGCTCGATCCGGCACTTGGCGCCATCAAGACCAACATCGGAATCAAGGATGGGCGAGTTGTCGGGGTCGGTCGAGCCGGCAATCCGGACGTAACAGAGAACATCGATCTGGTGCTCAGCGCCAGTACCGCAATGGTGACCGGAGACGGCATGATCGCGACACCCGGTGGGGTCGATTCCCATGTCCACCTGTCGTCCACATCGCTGATTCCGGCCGCACTCTCCAGCGGCCTGACCACGCTCGTGGCCCAGGGATCAGGCGGCGTCTGGGATCTTGGCGTGAACCCGCTGAACAACATGCTGCATGTCTTCGAGGCGTTCGAGGCAATCCCGATCAACCTGGCTCTGCTTGGTCGCGCATCATCCAGCAAAGAGCATCTGGATGAGCATGTCGAAGCCGGAGCTGCCGGGCTGAAGATCCACGAGGACGTGGGGGCATTCCACGCCGTGATCGATCGGGCGCTCCAGATCGCCGACCAGACCGGCGTGCAGGTCGCGATTCATACCGACGGACTCAACGAGGCCGGAGCGCTGGAGGAGACCCTCTCGGCGATCAATGGTCGCTCGATCCACGCCTATCACGTGGAAGGCTCCGGTGGCGGACACGCGCCGAACATGCTGGAAATCGTCAACGCGGACAACGTGATCGGCTCCTCGACCAATCCCTCCCTGCCCTATGGCATCAACAGCGTAGCCGAGCAGTTCGAGATGGCGTTCACCGTGCATCGACTCCACCACCATTTCGAGACCGATGTCCAGGCCACCCGGGATCGCGTTCGAGAGAGCACAATCGCCGCCGAAGACGTGCTGCATGATCTGGGCGCAATCGCGATCATGTCGTCAGACTCTCAGGGAATGGGACGGATCGGCGAGGTCGTCAGTCGAACCTGGCAGCTGGCCCACCGGATGAAAGAGGTCCGCGGCGGCGGATTCAATCCGGATACCGGGGAGGGTGACGATAACCCGCGTATTCTCCAGTATCTGGCCAAGTACACGCTCAATCCAGCACTGGCCCACGGTCTCGGTAGCTCGGTGGGGAGCATCGAGCCGGGCAAACTGGCGGACATCGTACTCTGGCATCCGGCGTTCTTCGGGGTCAAACCGCAGGCAGTCATCAAGGGCGGATTCGTTGCCTGGTCGCCGGTCGGCGACGGACAGGGATCTACTCGCTCCAGCCAGCCGCTTATCTATCGGCCGATGTTTGGCGGTATGGGTGCGGCACCGGCACAGCTCGCCGTCAACTTCCTCTCCCGACAGGCCGTGGAATCCGGTTTCCCGGCCGGAAAGCACCTGCGCCGGTCTGCCGTGGCAATCGACGACACCCGCCAGACCTACAAGGCTGCGATGCGCTACAACACCACCAGCCCGGATGTACGAGTCAACCCACAGACACTGGAAGTCACGATCGATGGCTCACCGGTAGATATCGAACCGGCAACATCACTGCCGATGACCCAGCGCTATTTTCTGGCTTGAGGAAGTTAGTCCTCAGGAAAGGGTCTTCTGAAGCGGCATCCAAGCTTCATCTACCGATTCTCGGGCAACTCCCGGGGCAACATCTTCCAGACCACCAGCAAGACGACGCCCACCCCCGTCCCGGCAACCAGAAATGCCGTGGATGGAGACGTCAGATCAACGATGTGTCCTCCGATGAGCGCAGCCAGACCCGCAGCAATAGCGATCGGGCCATAGACCACACCGAACGCCCGTCCGAGCTTGTCTCTGGGAACCGATCGGCCGATCAGCGTATCGATCCCGATGTTCTCCAGCCCGTTCCCCGCTCCAGCTATGGCATAAGCGGCAACCGCAGCGGCAACGACCGGTGACAGGCCAGTGAGGAACATACCAACACTGGTCAGCAGGAGCCCGGCGAGCAGGATCAGCGATGGCCGCGCGCGAAACAGCTCGAACCGGATCAGGATCAGTGGAGCCAGCACCATCATCACCGCGTAGAAGCCGAGCGCCGTTCCCAGTGCGATCTCCGGCCCACCCAGCGAATCGCGAATCAGGAAGACCAGCGCAACGTTGTCGATCGCGGCAAACAGCACGCCGAGGAACATCCCGATCGCCACGGCGCGGGCAACCTGGTGCCGGGCCACGAACGTCACACCGTCGCGGACTTCGTCCACGAATCGAGTCGTGCGCAGCGATTCCCCTGCGCCATCAGCTGTCGTGGCACCACCGAATGCCGGAAGCCGGAGCAACAGGCAGAACGAGATCAGGAAGGTCAGCACATCGAGCAGCAAGGCTCCACGAACCCCGACTACGGCAAAGAGTGCGGCCCCGATCACCGGCCCGACCGCAAAACTGAGGTTTGTGGACGAACCGAGTAAGGCATTCGCTGAGGTGAGGTCCGATTGATCGACGAGCTTCGGCACCGCAGATTTGCCGCTCGGCATGAAGAGCGCAGCCGTCAGCGAACTGGCCGCAACGAGGGCCACCAGGATCGAGAATGATGGCAACCAGATCAGAATCAGCCCGATAAGCAGACTGTTGGTGAGATCGCAGCCGATCATCACCCGCTTCTGATCAACTCGATCGGCCAGCGCACCAGCCACCGGACCCAGCAGGTGCGGGAGCTCACGCGCAGCCAGCATGACGCCAATCTGGAGTCCGCTCGCGCCGATCGATTCCAGATACAGCAGAAGCGCGGTCAGCGTCACCCAGTTCCCGAGCGTCGAGACAGTGCGGGCACCCCAGAGCGCAGCATAGGCCTGATTGCGTCCCAGCAACCCGAGCCGATCGCGCCATGACATCCACTACCCCAACCCGGGCTACTTCGATGAACTCGACATCAGTGTAATGGTGCAGAACGCTTTCCTGTGAAACGTCATGGTGTCAGCCCGCAATGCGGAGAATCTCACGAAACGTCTGGTGTCAGTGTGGTGGTCCCGTCCGAACCGGCAACAATCACCTCATCGACGACCCCCACGAACAGACCGTGCTCGATGACGCCAGTGATCTCTTTGACTCTCCGGGAGAGCTGGTTTGGGTCACCAATCGGACCGAAGGCCGCATCCAGAACGTAGTTGTCATTGTCGGTCACGAACGGTTGTCCCGTTGCCGGATCCAGGCGCATCTCGATCGTGGCGCCGAGGGCCTCCAGACCACGAGCCGGTACGCGCCAGCCGAACTGGACAACTTCCACCGGAACCGCGAAGTTGTTGCCAATCAGGTCGACGATCTTGGTGTCATCCACCACCAGAATGACTTTCGACGAATCGAGCGCAACGAGCTTCTCCCGGAGAAGGGCACCACCAGCACCTTTCAGGGCGAAGAGGGTTCCCGGCTGGATCTCGTCGGCACCGTCGATAGTCAGGTCGATGTGCTCCACATCCTGCAGATCTCTTAGCGGGATACCGAGCGAACCAGCCAGCTCAGCCGTCTTCCGGGAGGTCGGCACTCCGATGACGTCGAAGCCTTCAGCGACTTGCTCGGCCAGGCGCTTCGTCACCAGATCAGCGGTCGATCCGGTTCCCAGTCCGACGATCATCGATTCTTCGATCTGCTTCACAGCCAGCACTGCAGCCTGCTGCTTTCGCCGTTCCTGTTCGGCGCTCACACGTCACCCCTCAATACACGTCACACGTCGCCCCATCGCGCAGACAGCCCACCGCCAGTCGCATACGGCACTCGCCCCGCCATCAGGTACCATCCATGACCAGCAGATCCGCCCGCCAGTCGGACGCCTATTATGAGATAGAGCCGCACAGAACGCCAAATGCATCGCGTGGCAGACTGAATAAAGCCTGATTGGATGTGTCCAACGGGCCAGCGATCTCCGAGGATTGGCACATGCAGGAGTAAGGACTGACGATCAGCACGCAACACGGAAGGACCGAGCATGGTCGAAGGCAAACCAACCGAACACCCATACAACATGTATCGCCACGTCATGGATCAGGCCGAAGCGGTGCGGCACGCGGTCACGGAATACCGGGCGCATATCGATCAGGTGGCATCAGCGATCTCCGGATCGAGCCGGCTGTTTCTGGTCGGGATCGGCACCTCGTATCACGCGACACAGGTCATCGACCATGCGATGCGCGAGTACGGGGGCGGCATCCAGGCGTATCCGGTCCATTCGTTCGATTTCACCCTCTACGGGCCGGAACTGACCGCCAATGACTGCGTGATCATCATCAGTCACAAGGGCACCAAGTCGTACAGCGTCCAGGCACTGGACAGAGCACGGGACGCCGGCGCGACAACCGTACTGGTCACCGGCATCGGCCTGGAGGGTAAGCCAGACCAGGTCGATCACGTGATCGAAACCGTGGAACTGGAGCAGTCCGCCACCTATACGATCAGCTACACTGGCGCGCTCTCGGCGATGATCCTGCTGGCCGAGCGCATCGGCTACCACCGGACCAATCAGTCCGCAGTCGAGCAGATCTTCTTCGAACAGGAGCTCCCGGCGGTGATCGAAGCCGGCACCCAGTTCGATGATGAGATGAAGGCGTGGGCAAATGATGCCATCAAGGCTCGCCGCATCTGGCTGACTGGCGGTGGCCCGGGATCAATCATTGCTCAGGAAGTCGCCCTGAAGATCAAGGAAGCCAGCTACCTGCAGGCAGAAGGCATCCACGTCGAGCAGTTCCTGCATGGGGCCCTGCAGAATGTCGAGCCCGAGGACACATTCATCGTGATCGCGCCGGAAGGTGCCGCGCAGTCGAGAGTCTTCGAATTCGTCGAAGCGATCAAGGAAATCGGTATTCCGTACCGGGTCGTAAGCGACGGAACGGCCGGGCAGATCGTTAATGGGGCAGCTGGCTCGATCGACGTGCCCTCTGTGCCGGAGCCGTTTGCATCGATCTCCTGTCTGGTTCCGCTGCAGCTGTTCGCCTACTATCTGGCGCTGGCAGCCGGAACCCATCCGGATACCTTCCGACTGGACGACCCCCGCTTCGCCCGGGCCTTCCAGAAAGCAAGCCTGTACTAGCCGCTTGACTGAGCTGACATTGTGGCGGCCGGGAA
>SLFF01000045.1 GCA_007124395.1 Thermomicrobiaceae bacterium
TCCGCGGCCACGTCCAGCGCAAGGCTCGCACGCATGAACGCGAGATCATCAGCCTCGGAATCCATTCCAGAAATCGACTTGAAGCCCCAGACCTGGTCAGCCGAATTGACAGTGCTCTCCGCAACAACCGTCATCTCACCACACTTGCGCTTGTGATCTCGGAGTGATCCGGTCATCTCAAAAGTGATCGTGCAGTCATCACCGATACAGGTGCCTGATCCGACGACTTCCGCATCCCAGTTCAGCGCACCAACGATGACCTCATCCCCCACGTCCGGGATAAACCACCCGAGGCGTCCATCGGCGCGGCCTGAGACCTCGACCAACTGCGTTCGCGAGATCATCCCCGAGGAGTCAGAATCCATATCGGGAACATAGCGCAGGTCTACGTTCATCTGATGCTGCATCTGCAGCTCATCACCCGGCTTCCAGAACGTGTCGCTGGCTGGCTGCAGTGTTTCCAGGACAGTCATTGCCGAGTTGATGGTCTGACTCTGGACGCTCGTGCGTTTCTTCTGGACTCGCCACGTCCAGAGGTCATCAGTTGCGGTGTAGCCGAGCTGGTCTGGCACCACGTTCGCCGTGCCGCCCATAGAGCCGGTCGTGTCCGTTATGCGTCGATTCGGTTCCTGCGCAGATCCGGCAGGTAACCCGGCAAATGCCGCCAGCAGTGTAAGCACCATGGCCAGCCTGATTGATCGCCAGTTCGTCTTCATGTTTCCCTCCCCGCGGTTCCGAGCGCATGCCTGGAAAACCGCCCCACTCCCGCGTCCGAACTCCATCGCACATGTCCCGATACGACACGACCCGGATGCGGCACAACTTATCAACCCGGCGTCCCCCGTCATACCGGCGCCAATCAGCCGGCTTGTTCGGGTTTATGCCCGGAATGTCATTAGTATAGCCAGCTGTCATAGGCTTGCAACACTCTGTGGTCATTCAGTGAGAGTGTCAGAGGTGAAGTGTTCCGTCGGCCATCTTCTACTGGGAGAGGGAGAACGTCTTGTGGGCAAGCTGTGTGGCTTCGACCTTGCCACGTCGTCCGCGAGCGGAGTAGGTCACCATTCCGCAACGGACGTCAGAGATCTCTCCACTTCGGTCGAGATGACGTAGTGCGAGGTGGTCGAGATGTGGTGGTGGGCGGTTGAGATGGCACAGGGGAGGAACAGCACGGGTGTCACGACAGGCGCTGACGCCCTGGCGTCGGCCCCTGTTTACGGTCGAACCGCCTCCAGGGCGGTCATGACTTCATCGATCAGATCTTCTGGCTCTTCGATGCCGATGGAGAACCGCAGCAGGCCGTCAGTGATGCCCAGCTCGGCTTTCGTTTCGGGATCGACCGAGCGATGTGATGTGGTTGCCGGGTGAACCACGGTGGTGCCCAGCCCGCCGAGGGTCTCGGCAAAGCGAATCGTCTCCAGTCGACGAACCACGGTCTCCACGGCCGGCCTTCCGCCCGCCAGATCAATCGAGAGCATGCTTCCGTAGCCACTCCGCAGCATTCGCCGGGCAACGGCGTGCTGGGGATGTCCTTCCAATCCGGGATAGCGAACCTGCTCGACCGCCCGATGCCCCTCCAGGGCCCCGGCCAGCGACTGCGCGTTCTGGCTGCTCTGGCGCATACGGAGCGCCAGTGTCTTCATCCCGCGGAGCACCAGCCAGGCATCGAACGGCCCGCCGATCCCGCCAAACCGGATCGCCAGTTGCCGGATCGGATCGATCAGCTCCTCTGACCCGAGCACCACTCCGCCAGAGACATCGTTGTGCCCGGCAATGAACTTGGTAGTGGAGTGGATGGTGATGTCTGCCCCATGTGCCGATGGCGTGGAGTGGATCGGCGTGGCGAAGGTGCTATCGACCACAAATGGCACCCCGGCTTCCCGGGCGATCTCGCCCAGCGCGTCCAGATCGAGCACATTAATGGTCGGGTTGGTGATGCCTTCGACGTAGAGCATCCCGGCCGGCTCATTGAGCGCGGCCCGAACCTGATCGAGGTCCAGGGCATCTACGTAGCTCACTTCGATGCCGAACCGCTGAACATCCAGATTCAGCAGATTTCGAGTTCCGCCGTAGACCTGGTTACTGGCAACGATCCGATCTCCGGCGGAGAGCAGACCGAAGACTACCGAGCTGATGGCGCTCATCCCGGTGGCGGTAGCCACGCCGGTTTCCATGTCCTCGAGATCAGCCAGCGCGGACTCCAGCAACCGGTGGTTCGGCATCCCGTAGCGAGCGTAGATATACCCCGGTTCCCGATGCTCGTAGACATCGTCGACTGCCGAGACATCCGGGTAGGAGTAGACCGTTGTCTGGTAGATCGGCGCAACCAGCGGCTCAGTGAGTGATTCGATCGGCTCTTCACCCGCATGTGCAATCCGGGTTCCCGGTTTCCGATGCTCAGCCACGTCGATCACTCCTGTCCTGTCGAGACGAATGCCCGTCTCCGGCGCTACTGATCGGCAGCAGCACGAACGGCCTCTTCGCTGGAAGCAGAGAACAGCGTTACGGTGTCACCTTCGGTCTGAACGATGTGATAGCGGTCGCTGCCAACATATACGCCGTCAGTTGCCTCATAATCGGCCATCGTCTGCAGCAACAGATCATCGAACACCAGCGCAGCTTGCTCGTCGGCCCAGATACTTCGGACCACGGCGACAACGTCGGTTCCATCTTCGTACATGGCGAACCGTGATCCGCGCCAGCCTTCCAGCGCTTGATACGGATTAGCCACGCCATTCTCTTCCAGCATGATCATCAGGTCGAACGTGCCGACCGTGCCGGTATCGTAGCGTTCCCAGCTGTCATCGAGCAGGGAATCCAGGTCGGGAAGCTCGACGTCGACCGGTGCCGCAACCGTTCCATCCGTGAACCCCGACGGATTCATCACCTGCTGAGTAGAGACTGGCGGATCTTCGAGGAATTGATCGATGACGTTCAAATCTCCCGCGAAGGCATCCAGCATGAACATCGGACCCTCGATGTACGGAAAAGAGAGGGATTCAACGATATACCGGGGAAGCGCATCGATCAGGGCGCTGGCTTCATCATCCATCACCGCTTCCAGCAGCTCGCGCTGGTACTCCATCAGCTGATCACCATCGAGATAGGCCATCGCGTAGAGTTCCTGAGTCAGGACCGCATCGCCCTCGAGCATCGCCACGAAGGCGAACATGGCATCGTACTCGTCCTCTTCCATCTCCATCAGCCGGTCACCGACGTTGAAGTGCTGGTCCTGCAGGGCATGGGTGATCTCGTGCGCCAGAAAGACTTCTTCCATCGCGCTGAGGTCTTCACTCTCAGCGATCACGTAGACCGTCTCGTTCTCGAACATATACAGGCCGTAGATGTCCGATGCCTGGACATCGATCAGCATCTCCTCGAGGTCGAGATCACGATCGTCGATCAGCCGGAGAAGCCAGTAGAGATCGATCTCTGACTGAGTGATCTCGGTCTCGTCTTCCAGGAGTTCGAGCAGCTCATCGCGTCCCATGATCTCCACGTTGAGATCTTCGAGCAGCTCAAGCCCACGAAGTTCGGACACGTTGGCGGCAACCTCATCGACAAATGCACTGAGATCGAAATCGGAATCGGCTTCTTCTGGTTCCGGTGTAACGGTTGGCGTTGGTTCCGGCGTCGGGGTGGGTTCCGGTTCAACGGTCGGGGTTGGATCCGGCGCCTGCTCATCGATAACAGCTGTCGCGGTGGGGGTTGGATCGGCTTGATCGGAATCGTCCGTAGCGTCATCAGCGGTTGTTGTACACGCTGCCAGAACGAACAACAGCACCAGGAGTAGACTGACACGTCGCATCAGGGCCTCTTTCCACGCGATAGACAAGACATGCAGCCTGAGGCGCCGTCTTACGAGTTAGGTTCCATCGCGCGAAGTATAAGGGGAGGGGGGACCCCGCGCCACAGCCGGAGCTGTAGCGCGGAGGCGAACGGAGCTATTGCATATCAGCGGCGTCGAGAAGGGCATCCGGATCGGTCGATGACATCAGGTCGAGCGAGTCTCCATCCTGAATCACGACGTGGTATCGATCATCACTCATCCATACGCCATCTTCCTCGTCGTAGTCGGCCATCGTCTCCAGCAACTGGTCTTCGTAAGCTGCCGCCTGATCTTCGTCTTCCCAGACGGTAGAAACAGCGACCAGAGACTGATCGTCCTCCGAGATGTAAAACTCGTACCAGTCACCGCTCCAGCCATCGAATGCAACGACCGGATCGGTGGCTTCGTTCTCGTACAGAATCATGAACAGCGTGAATGCACCGAACGTGCCCTCTTCAGACATCTCCCAGGTGCCGCCCAGTCGATCACCAAGGTCTGGCATTTCGACATCGACGGGATCATCGAGCTCGCCCGCAATGTACGCCTGCGAATTGATCACCTGATATGTGGAGACTGGCGGGTTTTCGATGTATTCGTCCATGTTGTTGAGATCATCCCCGACGACCTGTGACATGAACTCTGGCCCTGCGGAATACGGGAAGACAAACGTCTCCAGATAGTAAGACGGGATGTCCTCGATTGCGGCCATCGTTTCTTCATCCTGCTGGGCCGCCATTGCGTCCTGCTGATACTCCATCTGCCGTTCTTCATCGAGGTACGTCTCAACGTACTGCTGCTGAGAGATAACGGCGTCGCCTTCGAGCATCGAGCGGAAGGAGAGGGCCGCATCGCCATCCGGCAGCAATGATTCGAGCCGGCCGAGATCAAAGTGCTGATCCTGTAGCGCGTGGACGATCTCATGAGCGAGGATCACCTCCTCCATCGCGCTCAGTTCATCATCGTCGCTCACAACCACGGTCTCGCCGGTCTCCGGATCATAGAATCCGCCAACATCTGCCACCTGCAAGTCGATCAGCATCTGCTCAACATCTTCATCGGGATCCGGAATAAGGCGGAGCAGCCAGTCACGATCAATTTCGTGCTGTTCGAGCTCGATGCTGTCCTCGAGGTAGTCCCGCAGTTCATCGTGCGTCATGATGCTGAGGTCAATGTCCTCGAGCAATTCCAGCCCGCGCATCTCGACGACATTTTCCGTGATCTCATCGACAAGTTCGCTCAGAGCAGCGGTGTCATCTGTTGCCTCATCATCGTCGATTGCGTCGTCTTCCGGTTCCACAGCATCGTCTTCGTCATCCAGTGTGGCGTCATCTTCATCCTCCGGGACCGGGGTAGCAGTTGGCTCCGGGGTCGGATCTTCGGCGATCTCCTCAGTAGGAGTCGGCTCGGGTTCGGCCACGTCATCGGTTGCATCATCGTCAGTTGCCTCGGCACAGGCCGCAATAGCCAGTAGCAGGGTCAGCAAAACGGCAAAACCAATACGTCGCACAGGCACCTCCTCAGGTAGTTCGCGGTCAGTCAGGAACAATTGAATGTTTAGTGGAAATCAGGAACGTACAGCCTGATGCGCCGAAACATCGAATAGTTCCTATACACCCTGTCCACTCATCCTATCATGCAATAGTTCGTTTAGCGCAAACGATCAGTCTTCCCGGGCGAACGTTGCACCGATGTGCCCAGAGTGCTACGCTCTACGGTTGTTGGTGCCGCACAGGCACACAGATTTTCGAGGCAGCAACTGGCTGCTTCATTGTTTCCGGAGTACTCCGCCGGGCTGATTGCGCCCAGGGAGGATGACGGACCACCTGAGGGTGAGGGTTACGTTTCATGGTAGAACACAGAAAATTGACCGCTGAGCCACGTCAAGTGCTCGGCAAGAAGGTCAAGCAGCTCCGTCGAGACGGCATTCTGCCGGCCGTGGTCTACGGACCGATGGTCGAAGGTGCGGACTCAGTGCAGGTCGATGGCCGTGAGTTCGGGTTCGCCTTCCGCGACGTTGGTTACACCAGTCTGATTGACCTCTCGGTTGGCAGCGACAAGAGCATTCCGGTCTTCGTTCGTGAGGTTCAGGTTCACCCGGTACGGCGAGATATTCTCCACATCGACTTCTACGCACCAAACATGCGGCTTCCGGTTGAAGCTAACGTTCCGGTGTCGATTGTTGGAGAGTTGGACGATGAAGTTGAAGCCGAACTGACGCTTGGCCTCTTTGAAGTCACGGTCAGCGCACTGCCGGATTCCATCCCGGATGAGCTCCATGCAGATATCTCCGGTCTCAAGGAGATCGGTGATCAGATCACTGCTTCCGAGCTTCCGTTCCCGGAAGGCGTTGAGCTCGTCGGCCACGAGGAGGATCTCATCGTCAAGCTCGACATGATCCGCGAGGAAGAGGAAGAGCCGGAAGAGGAAGTCGCAGAGGGCGAAGAGCCGGAAGTTGTTGGCGAAGACGAAGATGCCGACGGCGATGGAGATTCCGAAGAGGAATAATCCCCAGCGATCGCCTGACTCGCGTCTTGCGAGCCAGACCCAGAAACCCCGGAGTGGCTATTCCGCCACTCCGGGGTTTTTCGCTGTCCCGCTCGAGCGGTCTGCGGTAGACAACGATGCCGTTAGCAATGGAGCCAGCGCACCAGGCGAGAGTTTCGCCGGGAGTGTCACGCCGCTGCGCCGGGCCAGAACGACACTGGCTACACCGATTGCACCGGCCGCCAGCGCCCGGAGTTTCCATCGACTGCGACGATCTTGCCGCAGTTGCGCCTTCAGCACATCCGGAGCAATCGACCACGAGCTTGCACTGCGGATCGTTACCCGGCGGATGAACGGGACATCGATATCAACTTCCACCTCGGACAGGGTCACACCACTGGCGCCATCGGTCGACGGCAGGATCTGTGAAACCAGCGGGCGGGGCTCCGGGAGGCGATTCCGGTTCGCCATCCGGAGAACATCCGGCAATGCCTGAGCCACCGCACGGCCAATCGGAGAACCCAGCCAGGTACTCAACCCCGAGAGGCGACCATTTTCCGTACCGGTGCTGATCTGATCTGGCATATCGTTCGATCTCATTGCTGGCAGGTTCCTGCTCATCTGGCTACTCCAATACCGGCTGACGCCGGCGCTCTCAGGCTGTTGTTGACGGATCTTCTCCGTCTTCGGGCGTTTCTGGTTCGAACGCTTCCCTGGCAAGGGTGCGCTCTTCGTGGCGCTTCACTGCCGCAGCCCGGCGAGCGTTCCACTCTTCCTGCGCAGCGGCAACTGCCGCTTCGCCACCCAGGTATTTGTCGATCAGCTCCTGAAGCCCGAACACAACATCGACCCGGACATCGGTCTTGCTATACCGCATGATCAGATCTTCGAACCGCTTGAAATAGTAGTTCTCGCCGCCTCCGGCCTTGAATTCCCAGGCTGGTCGAACCTGAATGACGATGTTCTGCTCTGGATCGTAGTACTCGAACGTCGTGTCGATGTATTGCTTGAGCTTGCAATGTGGGCAGTACGATTGATGCATGGTGTTGAGCAGAATACCGAGACGAGCATCCGGGTCCGTACCAGCGTTGACAAAGCGGGCAATCGGTGGCTGCCATTTCGACTGGCATCGCCGGCAGACAACCTCGAACTCCATGAGTCTGGTTTCGAGTGTTTGTTCTTCAACCGTGTCGCTCATACTGCTGGCGCCCCCTTCACGATCGTTACCCATTGCTTACACATCTGTTCGGCTAACCCCGCAGTGATCCATCGCGGGTGTACCGCATGAATCGGGCCGACTGGATTGTCTGCTGACACTCCCTGCCTGGACCACCTGTTGACCCGCGATTATAGAATACCGGGCTGCCATTGAGTCAATGCTGGACGTCACCCTGTACCATCACCGGGAATGTTTGCGAGCTGTTGCCCGTTTCGGACAAGGGGAATCGGGCACAGGCGCAGCACAGCGGTCAGCGTATTCACGCTGGCCAGAACAGGTGGAGAAAGGGAACGGTGTATCGATGAAGATACTTGGAGTCTCGGGCAGTATTCGCAAGAAATCGTTCAATCGAGGACTCTTGCGAGCCGCCAGCGAGGTGGCGCCCGAGGGCGTGGAGATCGAACTCTACGACGTAGCCGATATCGAGCCCTACAACAATGATGTGGAGAACGTGGCCTCTCCAGCATCCGTTGAGGCGTTCAAATCGGCGATTGCGGAGGCAGATGCTCTGCTGATCGCCTGCCCGGAATACAACGGCTCGTTTACCGGCGTGCTGAAGAATGCAATCGACTGGGCCTCCCGCCCGGCGTCGAGCACACCACTGCTCGGGAAACCGGCCGCACTGGTTGGTGCATCAGGTGGTCCGTCTGGCACGGCCAGGGCGCAGGCAGCGCTGCTACCTGTGCTGATAGCCTGTGGGTTGATCGTCATGCCGAAACCGGGTGTGATGGTCCGCAACTCAGCGAGCCTCTTCGATGATGAGGTCAACCTGACCGATCAGGATACGAAGGATCGCCTTCGCCAGCAGGTCGAAGCACTGGCAGTCTTCGCTGGAAAACTCAACGGTCCCGCCTGATCAATCAGGCTATTTCCCACGTATGCCGTACGAGCCGCATCCGGAGCGATCAGGACAACAGTTTGTTCCTGATCGTTCCCAGGTGCTCGCCTCGTGACCACATCTCCCTGGCACGCTGGAAATCATCGATTGCCTTCTGCCCGGCCAGGTTCAGACCCTCCATGAACGCATCATCATCCACCCACCGGAAGCCGTAGAGCTCGGCGTAGAACGGATTCTGACGCAGGCCACTCCGGCGTCGATCGATCGCCGTGAAGTGATAGTCGAGCGCAAACCGGATGGTCGGCGGGTCTGTCCAGTTGGCCCGGAACAGCACCGTATGGGCGGTGTTGAGGATGTAGGTCATGTTCGGCAGTGTTCCGAACGCCCGGTGCGTGGTGCCCTCCAGGTCATCAACCAGAATCTTGCGGCTGACCCCGACGACCTTCTGAAAATCCCGGGCGTGCTGGAGCTTCTGCTCGAAGCTCGTGTGGGCGGGATAGTTCTCGCCGGGATGGGCCTCACGAGTATAGATGAAGACGGATTGCACCCCGCGATCGGCATAGTCTTCGACCATATCATCGAGTGCTGGACACGCCAGCGCGCAGTATGGTCAGGTCAGTGAGCCGA
>SLFF01000034.1 GCA_007124395.1 Thermomicrobiaceae bacterium
CACCATCAGAATGAAGGTAATGAGCACGATAGCCCCAGCCATCGCCAACTTGTGATGGCGGAACTGGCGGAATGCGTCACTCCAGAGTGAGCGAGGCTTCTTGGCCCTGAGCGTGCCCAGATCCTTGAGGCTCCCGCCCTCAGCGGTGGTACTGGCTTCAGACATACGTTGATTCCTCCCCCATCATAGACGATTAGTGGACTATTCGTACTTGATGCGCGGATCGAGCACGCCATACATGATGTCCGCAATCAGATTGAAAAAGACCACCAGAATCGAGAATATGAAGGTAATCGCCATAACCACCGGCGTGTCGTTGTTCTGGATCGACGTGATCAACAGCGCCCCGATCCCCGGAACCCGGAAGATCTGCTCAGTGACCACTGCGCCGGTGAAGATCGTTGGAATTCCCAGCGCGATGATTGTCACCACGGGAATCAGCGCGTTCCGGAGTGCGTGGCGGAAGACCACCACCCGGCTACTCAGGCCTTTAGCGCGAGCGGTTCGCACGTAATCCTGATGGATCGTCTCGAGCATGGCCGCACGAGTGTACCTGGTCAGCACCGCCGCCTGGAACATTCCGAGCACCGCAATCGGCATGATCATCATGCGAACACGGTTCCAGAGCGCTTCCAGCCCCTCGCCATCAACGGTACTCCGATAGACCGAGGGTAATGTTGGTAAGCCCCAGTCCCCGAACTTCACGCTGAACAAAAGAATGAACAGCAGGCCGGTGAAGAATGTCGGCAACGAGAATCCGACGAACGCGAGCGTCGTCGCCACGTTATCGAACACCGAATACTGTTTGACCGACGAGATCACACCAATCGGAATTGCGATCAAAACCGCAACTATATAGGCAGACCCCACCACCATAATCGTTGTCGGTAACCGTTGAACCAACAGGTCACTGACTGGCGATCGTGTCTGGAACGAGTAACCGAAGTCACCCTGTGCCAGTGACGATGCCCAGCGCACGTATCGCACCGGAACCGGATCGTCTAGCCCCATACTCGCTCGCAACCGCTGCTGAACTTCCGGCGGAACTGCCGGGTTCAATGCAAGGTCCGAGAGCGGATCGCCGGGGGCAAGCGCGAGAATCGTAAAGATGACCAGACTGATCGCGATCAATGTCGGGATCGCGATCAGCAGGCGCCGTACGATATACCTTGTCATTGGGCCTGCTTCCCAGGTTCACCGTGTGTGTCCCAATTTGCACACCACACCACCACCGATACCTCCTCCGCGAGTCTTTACGCTCCTGTAAACCGCTTGCAAATCAGATCCTTTAATCATCTCAGCAACCACACTCCACACCGTGTGAGTGCCATTCTGATTCACTTTACAGAGACAGTGTCCTCGCGTTCCGGGGATAATACTTGAAAGGCGGTTAATCCGTCCACCTTCTGAACACAATTCCGGCAAATCCATTGACTGTAAGGAAAGCGCGAGATTGCTGGAGCGTCGATGGCTCAGGCATAACGCTCCCGCGGACGATCCACCAGTAACCCCGGCTGCCCGCGCAACTTCGCCGTCGCATCTGTGTCGACTTCGAGTGTTTTCGGGTCGATCACAACACCGTATCGATCTCTGGCAGCTTCCACGCTCACCAATCCATCGACCACGTCCTCGGCAACCGCCTTCGGGTCGCGCTCCGCCGGCGAAAAGAATCCACCACCACCCGGCAGCCCGAGCGAAATCCGCATTTCAGGGGCGAACTCACGCATCCCTTTCTGATCGATCACGGTGCCATCACTCAGCTCGATATGAGCCAGCGCCCCTGGCTCTCCGCCGGCATAGCCAGCGGCCGGATAGCGGGTCCGATCGAACAGGGCCGAGAACGTCCAGGGATGGCCGTTAGTCACGCCGACGTCCATAGTCTGTCCGAGGCCACCACGGAACTTGCCGGGGCCTCCCGAATCCTGCCGATACTCCCGCTTGAAGATATGGATCGGTGCGAGCGACTCGATTACCTCGGCGGGCACGCCAGAGATACCACTGGGGAATGCCGTCGAGCTGATCCCGTCGGTTGTCGGACGGGCACCGGTTCCACCGGTCGAAAACCAGACATAGGTCCAGAGCGAGCCATCATCCTGCTTGCCAGACAGCTGCATACTCCAGATATTGGCAGCGCCCTCGGCCAGCACTCGCTCGGGAAGCGCTTCAGCCAGTGCCCCGAAAATCGCACCGGGCAGAAAGTGGCCCAGAATGTGACGTCCACAAACCGGCGCCGGATGCTGGGCATTGAGAATCGAACGCTCTGGCGCCATCACGCGAACCGGTCGAAAGCTGCCTTCGTTGTTGGGCACTTCGGGAGCCAGCGCGCACTTCAGGGCGTAGGTGGTGTAGGCGTGGGTGTAGTTCAGCACCACATTGATCCCGTAGCCACTCTCGGGAGAACTCCCCGCCCAGTCAACCTCCAGCTCGTCGCCCCGTTTGCGGATGGTCACTGCCAGCTTGACTGGAGCCTCGTAGCCGTCCGAAAAGACTTCATTTGAGTAATCGCCATCCGGGAGTTTAGCGATCGCTTCCCGCATCGCGTTCTCCGACCGGCTGATGATCTCGTCTGCCAGTGGTTCGAGCGTCTCCAGCTCGAACTCCTCCATGAACTGGAGCAGGTACTGTCCACCGACGTCGTTGGCGACAACCAGTGCGTGGATGTCCCCAATCACCGGCTCCGGAGCGCGACAGTTGGCGGCGATGAGCTTGAACAGCTCCCGGTTCTCTTCGCCAGCCATGTAGAGTCTGGTGATCGGCACGAAGAGCCCCTCTTCGTAGACGGAACGGGCATCGGTGCCCATACCTCGACCACCGATATCGAGCGCATGACAGGTGTTCCCGAAGAACCCCACGAGTAGTCCGTCACCGTTGAAGATCGGCGTGATAACGGTGAAATCATGCAGGTGACCTGACGTCTTCTGCGGGTCGTTGGTAATCAGTACATCGCCCGGCCGGAGTGTGTCGGCCGGGTACTCCGCCAGGAAGTAGTGAATGCAGGTCGCCATCGCGTTGATGTGCCCCGGAGTTCCGGTTACTGCCTGCGCGATCATATTCCCGCGTGTGTCGAACACCCCGGCGGAGAGATCACCCGACTCCCGAACGATGGTCGTGAATGAAGTACGCATAAGCGCTGCGGCCTGTTCATTGACCACGGCAATCAGCCGGTTCCAGAGAATCTCGAGTGTGATCGGATCGAGCTTAGTGGTCTTGCTCACGCGGCCACCCTTTCTCACCTTTTCAGCAGACGAGCTCCCCGAGGGAGCCGGTTCATGCTACCGGTTTGGGCGATCACAGGCAACAAAAGAACGTCCGGCGAACTCCGCAGAGCGCACCGGACGGACGAGGTGGGTTACCGCCGCGGGGGACGGCGGCTCAGGTGGTGGAATGAACATTGATCTAGCCGAAGCAGAATCAGATCATCTGTTCGGATTGTAGCGAACACTGGACCTTCGGGAAACTGTACCGAGGGACAGTTCAGGCAGATCGTTGGTCAGGAATCCGGGCAACCCAGCTACCAGAGCGCATGATCTGTCGATCCTGCAGTTCATCCGGGTTTCGCCACGCCTGGATTTGATCCGGCGTCAGAGAGATGAGCGAGTAGAAGCCAGTCGGTTGCCGTGCGTCGAACCCGCAGCTCTCTGCGTGGGCGTCCCAGATCGGGTCGTCATCTGGTGGTGCCGAGATCTCCACCGGGCCTTCAACGATGGCAACGTCTCTGGTCGGGCCGATGGCGATCCTCGCCCAACCGGCTCTGCGGAGATTCCGTGCGGTCACGCTCTTCCCGGGCAACGCCATGATGAACGCCTGGCCGGTCCAGTGAAACGAGAGCGGCACCAGGTGAGCATTGCCATCGGCGCTGGCAGAGGCGACCCAGGCGTCTTCCTCGATGGCGAACAGCTCCAGGACATCACGAATGCGCTGCTCGGCCGAGCGAACTGACGAACTCACGATGACTCCGATCGACTCACGACAGTCTCACGCTACCTGAGACGATATCAACGCGCTTTCGCGCAGACCATACGAAGAATGTCGTATTTCTCCCGGCGCCAAGCTCAATGGTCGGAGATTCGCAAGTTCCGCAACCGATCGATCTCGATCAATGCCTCCGTGTTCACGACTGCGGTCGACTCCCGCTCCTCGATAATTGCCGGTCCAGGAAACGACATCCCCGGGCCGAGTCGATACCGATCGAAGACCGGCACCTCGCGGAAACCCTTCTCCTGCGGGAGATAGATCTCCCGAGTTCCCTTCTGCGCCTGCTCCACCGAAGCCGCTGGCTCGACGGTTGAAAGCAGTTCGAGCGGCACGGTTGGTGCCGGCCCGGACACCAGAACACGCCAGTTCACCGCTTCGATCGGATTTCCCGGGGCCGAACGCTGGAACAATCGCCGGTACTCGGCATCGAACCGGGCTTCGATATCTGCCCTTGTCTCCCGGGACGGTCGATCCGGGCCCAGATCGACCGAGATCTCGTGTCCCTGCCCGGCGTATCGAAGCTCAGCCACACGGGTGAAGATCATCTGATCTTCCGGGATCCCGGCATCGGAGAGGATCTGGCGTCCTTCATCTTCCATCTCCAGCACCAGACGCTGGAGCTCCTCCCAGTCGAGATCATCCAGCAACCCATTGAGACTCCGAACGAAATCGAAGGCCAGCGGGGCGGAGAGAAACCCGACGGTCGACAGGACCCCGGCACCGATCGGCACGATCACTTCTGGTGCGTTGAGAATCTGCGCGACGCCCCAGGCATGCACCGGACCAGCTCCACCGAATGCGAACACCGGGTAGGCCCGCGGGTCCTTGCCCTGTTCGACGGCGTGGACCCGGGCCGCGTTGGCCATGTTTTCGTTGACGACTTTGTGGATGCCCCAGGCCGCCTCGATCGCGTCGATCCCCAGATGGTCAGCCACCCCATGCTGAATCGCCTGGCGTGTTTGCGAGAGATCGAGCGCCATCGATCCACCAAGGAAGAAATCCGGATCGAGATAGCCGAGCAGGAGATCAGCGTCGGTGACCGTCGGCTGGGTGCCGCCTCGCCCATAGCAGACAGGTCCAGGATCCGAACCGGCACTCTGCGGCCCGACTTTCAGCAATCCCAGGGAATCAATCGAAGCGATGCTTCCCCCGCCAGCCCCGATCTCGATCATCTCGATGACCGGCACCTTGACCGGCAGGCCGCTGCCCTTCTTGAATCGATAGACGCGGCTTACCTCGAACTCGGTCGAAATGGTCGGCTCGCCGTTGTCGATCAGACAGGCTTTTGCGGTGGTCCCGCCCATATCGAACGAGAGCAGATCGGAGAGCCCCAGTTCATTGCCATACCGGGACGCGGCCAGCGCGCCAGCCGCGGGACCGGACTCCACCAGACGAATCGGATAGCTGCGGGCCGTCTCGACGGTACAGATACCACCCGACGACAGCATGATCAGCAACTCTGCTTCGATCCCCTGCTCCCGGAGCACATCGCTGAGTAGAGCCAGATACCGATCGATCACTGGACGCACATAGACGTTCGCCAGCGTGGTGGAGACCCGTTCGTATTCCCGGATCTCTGGAGCAACGCTCGACGACAGCGAAACCGTCATCTCCGGCGCGATGTCAGCCAGGATCTCACCGACACGCTGCTCGTTTTCCGGGTTCCGGTAGCTGTGCAGCAGTGCAACACCGACCGCATCGATGCCTGCACCGCGAAGCTCCTCGACGAGTGCCGCCACGTCGTCCGGCTCGACGTTCTTCAGGACCGTGCCATCGGCAGCAGTCCGTTCGTCGAGCTCCAGCCGCCAGCGCCGGCGAACCAGTGGCTCCGGCATTTCGAGGAAAATATCATAGAGATCGTAGCGATGCTCACGCCCCATTTGCACGGCATCCCGGAAACCTCGCGTGGTGATCAGCGCCGTGGGGGAACCCCGGCGCTCGATCAGTGCATTCGTCACCAGGGTTGTCCCGTGAATAACTCGGTCGACGTCGCGTCCTTCGTGCTCTCCAGCCGAGAGCACCGCTTCGACGCCGTCACCGACTGCGAGAGAAGGCTCATCGGGGGTCGTCAACACCTTGTCGATTACAAAGCGCCGCTGGTCAGCGTCAAACAAAAGGACATCGGTGAACGTGCCACCGATGTCAACGCCGACGCGGACTGGTCTGTTACTCATCTCGAGCAATTCCGATCCGCTTGATTCAGTTCAGTTTCCAGTCGATGCCAATCCCCGGGCTAGGAGTCCTGAATACTGGACCAGAGCGTTTCCGCCACCCGGAACGGGTCGCTGGAGACCACGCTGGCAGCGTACAGCTCCATCGCTCCGAAGTCAGATGTCCGGTTCAACGGATCACCACGATCGACGATCCGGACCATGACCGGCATATCATCCCAGTTCTCGCCAGTATTGGCAATCGGTCGCTCCCAGATCGCCAGGTTGAATGACGCGGTGTTGAGATCCTCGATCAGGCATCGCAAGACCTGATAAATCATGTCCGACAGCTCTGCATCAACCTGATTGCCAATCAGGACAATCTCTTTCTCCTTGAGCGGAGTCAGATTGGCCATGACCTTCACGTTGCCGATCTGTCGCCCAAGGCCGAGTTCCTCATGGACCGCGTACAGGTCGTCGAAATAGTTGCGGTCGAACTGTTCGCGATACGCCACTGCCGAGCGGCGCTGAAGTTCGACTTTGCCGTAGTGCATGCCTTTTGTCAGGCTGATCTGCGCGTGACCATGAGGAATCGAGGCTCCGCTCTTCCAGAGACAATTCCACATGAACAGGGGATAGACGGCATCTGGATCCTGCTCGTGACAGCGCTGGAGCCATTGTCGGGAGACATCGACCGCATCTCGAACCACATCGCCGGTAAACGCCAGCGGATCGTGCTCACGGAAAATCACGACGCCATGGAACCCGTCGTATTTGGCAATGTTGCTGGCCGTCAGTGAGTGTTCGCCTTCGACTCGGCCAAAGACGTCAGCCGGGGTGTTGTGGAGCGGCTCGCAGAATGGGTCTGGGGCGGTCTTGGCAATCTCATCAGCCAGATCGACTGGAATGCGGGCTTCAAGCGGGCGGCGGGATCGCAGATCATTGAATAGCGTTGCATCCAGCGTATGTTTGTTGGTGACTTTAACCACGTGCTGGTTCAGGACGGCCTCAACCGATCCAAAGTATCGCTCGATCCAGCGATGCATGTGCTCCGGGGGATCGATCGTACCGATCGTCTCAGAGACATGATAGAGTCGATTGAACGCAGCTTGATGCTCTTCAGTCATCCGCTCTATCGCTCGTGGAAGATCGACGATACTCCTATCAATCACTGCGTGCCCCACATCCTGACGTTCGTCCATAGAATCATCCCCCTTGAAAACATGATACCGACGGCACCGTTGCCCTGTCGGACTGACTGTGAAGTGTTATGTCCGATAAATGAACCTGCCGAACCTGAAAATCTCCGGTCTCTGTGCTGGTCCACGGACCAGCCAATCTCTCATCATACGATGTCGCGTCCACCCCGACGTACCACACGCCATCCAGAGGCTCAAACCCAGACCGCAACAATGCGCGAATCTATCGTCTCCCCACTCGGAATATCCGCTTCCTCGAAGTCGCTCTCGGTGACATCGGTCCCGATGAGAACGTTCCGTCCCGCGCGCGTTCCCGGCGGAATTTCCGATTTGCGGCCCACGATCGTAATGCCGGTATTCAGGCGATTCGGCTCCAGGCGATTGATCGTGTAATCGTCCCCGTAGCCCAGATAGGCGTGGGCACCAACAGTGACCTGTTTGTCGATGATCACCCGATCCAGCACCGCCCCCGGTCCGATCACCGAGTCAGTCATAATAATCGAATCACGTATCACCGCGCCATTGTGAACAACCACGCCGGGAGAGAGCATCGAATGCTCAACGGTCGCATTCTGGATAATGCAGCCGTTTGAGACCATGCTGCGGTTCACCCGGGCACCATCCAGAAACTTTGCTGGAGGTCGTTCCTCACTCCGGGTATGAATCCGCCAGTCGTAGTCGTAGAGATTCAGCTCTGGTAGATCGTCGAGCTGCTCCATGTTCGCTTCCCAGTAGGACTGGATCGTCCCAACGTCCCGCCAGTAGCCGTGGAAGGTGTGCGCGTAGGCCTTGCCGTACTTGATCAGGTAAGGGATCACTTCGTGACCGAAATCGGTCATCGAGGTTCCGCCTTTACGATCGTCGAACAGTTCCAGCAGTACATCTCGCTTGAACACGTAGACGCCCATCGAAGCCAGGTTGCTCCGTGGCTCTGCAGGTTTTTCGTCGAAGTCGCTGATCAACCCATCCGGCTCGGTGAACATCACCCCGAAACGGTGCGCGTCCTCCCATTCGACAGGCTGAACCGCGACCGTAACGTCGGCATCCTTCTCTCGATGAAGCTCCAGCATGGGCCGATAGTCCATCGCATAGACATGATCGGCGGACAGGATCAGTACATCCTGAAAGCTTCGGGAATTCACATAAAAGAGATTATGGTAAATGGCGTCAGCAGTGCCCTTGTACCAGCCAGATCCGGATCTGCCGAGATACGGCTGAAGGATCACGATTCCGCCATTTCGCTCGCGATCAAGATCCCACGGGCGGCCATGCCCGATGTGGTCATTGAGCGAGTGAGGTCGATACTGAGTCAGTGCCGCGATGTTGAACAGCCCGGAATTGACACAGTTCGATAGCGCAAAGTCAATGATCCGGTACTTGCCAGCGAACGGGACAGCCGGTTTGGCACGCTGGCGGGACAGGATGCTCAGACGCTCACCCTGTCCACCGGCAAGAATCATAACTGCGACTTCGCTCATATTCGCTGATCTCCCCTTATTGTCGGCTTCGGTCGAGCGCGATTCACGAACGTTCATAATAATGCGGGAAGCAAGTGCTTGCTTCACTCTAAGCTTCCTGCCGCACACGGTCAACCGAAATTCGGGCCCGGAAACCGGAAAACTGAGTATGCTATACTCCCCGCTATCTTGCCGGCATGCTAG
>SLFF01000181.1 GCA_007124395.1 Thermomicrobiaceae bacterium
ATCTTGGGAGGAGGTTGCCAGGTGATCGGGCTAACCTGATCACCTGGCGGGAGACGCACAGCTAGTCGGCGGCAAGCGCTTCGACATGCAGCACAGGGCGGAGGGCCTGGCCGGTGTACGAGGCATCGATGGTTGCCAGTTGCTCCGGTGTTCCGGAACCGATAACCTCGCCCCCACCCTGACCACCTTCGGGACCGAGATCGATCAGCCAGTCAGCGCTCTTGATGACGTCGAGATTGTGTTCGATGACCAGAACGGTATTCCCGCTGTCGGTCAATCGCTGAAGCACACTGAGAAGACGCTCGATATCCGCGAAATGCAGACCGGTGGTCGGTTCGTCGAGGATGTAGAGCGTTTTCCCGGTGGCACGTCGGCTCAACTCGGAGCTGAGCTTGATGCGCTGGGCCTCACCGCCGGATAGCGTCGTTGCTGGCTGCCCCAGTTTGATGTAGCCGAGCCCGACATCGAACAACGTCTGCATCTTGTTCCGGATTGAGGGGATGTTCTCGAAGAACTCCAGCGCCTCTTCCACGGTCATATCCAGTACATCGGCGATGTGACGATCTCGATAGGTGATCTCGAGCGCTTCCTCGTTGTATCGCTTGCCCTTGCACACCTCGCAGGGGACGTGGATGTCCGGCAGGAACTGCATCTCGATTGCGATGATGCCCTCTCCCTGACAGGCTTCGCATCGGCCACCTTTTACGTTGAACGAGAATCGACCCGGTTTGTAGCCGCGGGTTTTCGCTTCCGGCATGGAGGCGAAGAGGTCCCGGATCGGCGTGAATGCCCCGGTATAGGTGGCCGGGTTGGATCGCGGCGTTCGGCCGATCGGACTCTGATCGATCTCAATGACCTTGTCCAGATGCTCGATACCCTCAATTGCGTCGTGGAGGCCTGGTCGCTGCCGCGCCCGGTGGAGCACCTGTGCCAGACGCCGGGTGAGGGTATCGGTGATGAGCGTGCTCTTTCCCGATCCGGAGACCCCGGTAACGCCGATGAAGCTACCCAGTGGGAACTCGACATCGATGTTCTTGAGATTGTTCTCTCTGGCCCCACGAACCACGATGCTGTTTCCGTTGCCTTTGCGGCGATTTTCCGGAATCTCGATCATCTTCTTGCCGCTCAGGTACTGGCCCGTCAGTGAATCAGGAGCCTTCTCGATGTCGGTGACGTCACCAGTGGCGATGATGTGCCCGCCGTGTTCGCCGGCTCCCGGGCCGATATCGACCACCCAGTCAGCGGCACGAATCGTCTCTTCATCGTGCTCCACAACAACCAGTGTGTTGCCGAGATCTCGCAGGGAGATCAGTGTCTGGATCAGGCGCGCGTTGTCCCGTTGATGGAGGCCGATACTCGGCTCATCCAGAATGTAGAGCACCCCCATGAGCCGGCTACCGATCTGGGTTGCCAGCCGGATTCGTTGCGCTTCACCACCGGATAGCGATGCGGCACCACGATCGAGCGTCAGGTAGTCGAGCCCGACGTCGACAAGGAAACGCAGTCGCTCGCCGGTCTCCTTGAGGATCTGGCGGCCGATCATTCGCTCCCGCTCGGTCAGCGGGGCGTCTTCGTCTTCTCGAATTAGCTCCTGCACGAATGCGGAGGCGTGTTCGATGGAAGCCGCGCCGATCTGGTCGATCGAACGATCGTTGATAGTGACCGCACGGGCGGCTGGCTTCAGTCGGGATCCGTCACATGACGGGCATGGACGGGTCGCCATGTACTGTGCGAGCTCGTTGCGCACGTAGTCAGATGACGTCGAGGAATAGCGGCGCTTCAGATGCGGCAGGACACCTTCATACGGCACCGGGTAGGTCCGTTTCCGGCCTGACCTGGAGCGATACTGCACCTTGATCTTCTTGCCACGGGTGCCGTTGAGAATCAGCTTCTGCTGCTTGTCGGTCAATTCACTGAAAGGAGTGTCGAGCGGGATGTCGTACTCGGCCGACATCGCTTCCAGTAGTGCCGAGTACCAGTTCGTGCCGTCGCGACCAGGCTTGAACCAGGGGGCGATTGCACCCTGCTCCAGCGCCAGGCTCTTGTCCGGCACCACCAGTTCCGGATCGAACTCACTGCGAACGCCGATGCCGTCGCAACTCGGACAGGCACCATGCGGGCTGTTGAACGAGAAGCTCCGCGGCTCGAGTTCGCCGAAGTTCAATCCGCAATGGACGCAGGCGAAGTGCTCGGAGAACATCATCTCTTCACCATCGACGATCGCCGCCGTGGCGATGCCGTTGCCCATCTGCAGTGCGGTCTCCAGCGAGTCGATCAGTCGGATTCGCGTCGAGTGAGTGTCGTCGTCATCATCGTGCCGGACGATAATGCGATCGACTACCACCTCGATCGTATGGCGATGGTAGCGGCCGAGGTTGATATCATCGTCGATGTCGTGAATTTCACCGTTCACTCGGACACGGGCGAAGCCAGCTTTCCGGACATCTTCCAGAATACCCTGATGCTCGCCCTTGCGGTCCTTGATCAGCGGAGCCAGGACCATGAGACGGGCGCCTTCTGGCAAAGACTGGATTCGCTCTGACATCTGCTGAACCGACTGGGTGGCGATTGGCCGTCCGCATTCGGGACAGTGTGGCTTCCCGATTCGGGCATAGAGCAGGCGGAGATGGTCATGAATCTCGGTCACGGTGCCGACGGTGGATCGAGGATTACGGGATGCGCTCTTCTGGTCGATGGAGATTGCGGGTGACAGGCCGTCGATCTGATCGACGTCTGGCTTTTCCATCAATCCAAGAAATTGCCGGGCATAGGCAGACAGCGATTCCACGTATCGTCGCTGGCCCTCGGCGTAGATGGTGTCGAACGCGAGACTCGATTTGCCTGACCCGGAGAGGCCGGTGAACAATACGAGCTTCTCGCGGGGTATTTCGAGGTCGATGTTCTTCAGGTTGTGCTCTCTGGCACCCCGGATCACGATTTTGTCACTGGCCATATTGGAAGTTCCTGCGGTGGTGAAGTGTCGAAAAGTCGAACAAACGATCTAGCAACTGCAATTGTAGCAGCCCGACAACTCGATAGCAGGTTCGCTGCCAGAGTATTGACAGCCTTTCTCAACGAAAATCGGAAGCGAGGGCGATAGACTGCTACAATCTGCCGCGTACTGGCACGTCGGGCCGACGACTGAAGGACAGTCGAACTGGGGCGCCGGCTCTGGACTGGATCAGATGGATCTCTCGATTATCATCCCTGCCTACAACGAAGAAGATCGGCTCCCATCTACCGTCAGGGAATCCCGGGCATTCCTTGATTCGCTGGAGATCGAGTGGGAGCTATTGATCGCCGATGACGGCAGTACTGACCGCACTGCGGACCTGGCGTCCGAGGCTGAGTTTGAGGATGCGAGAGTTCGCCACCTGCGCCTGCCGCACGGCGGAAAGGCGCAGGCCGTCCGGGCTGGCGTTCGAGCAGCAAACGGCCGCAATATTCTGTTTACCGACGCTGATCTGGCAACGCCCATCATCTATGTGTCAGATGCCTTCGATCTATTGGAGGCGGGCTGGGATGTGGTGATCGGCTCACGGGAGGGAACCGGATCCGAGCGACAGGGGGAACCGCTACATCGGCACTGGATGGGGCGCCTTTACAATTACGTAGTGCAGGGCGTACTATTGCCGGGCATAAAAGATACCCAGTGCGGCTTCAAAGGCTTCAGACGTCCGGTGGCGGAGGATCTCTTTTCCAGCTCCGTGCTCTATCCAGACGGAGGACGAGAGGTCAAGGGGCCACTGGTTACCGGGTTCGATGTCGAACTGCTGTTCATCGCCCGCAAACGAGGGTACTCCATCAGTGAGTTGCCGGTTGTCTGGAAGCACGTCGCGGGAAGCAAAGTCCGACCGGGTATCGACGGTCTGTTGATGCTCAAGGATGTCTTTCAGGTGCGATGGAACGACATTCGTGGACGGTACGCATCCCGATCCTGAGCGGAGCTGGACAATCCGTCGAGTCCATTTACCTGAGTTCTGGAGCCACCATCATGCGAGGTTCGCTCGAAGAGTTTTCACTCGGTGACATTTTGCAGCTCTACCAGATCTCTGGTCGAACCGGAGTCATCCGTGCCTGGCGCAGCGACTCCTTCACCCACGTGATCTATGTCGATCGTGGACGGATTAGCGGCGCCGGAGCCGATCAGTGGAGTCTCATCGAGGAGGTCCGGCGGATCGAGTGGCTCACTGATGAGGTCAAATCTCAGCTCAGCTTCATCGAGGGTGATGGTGGTGGCGGTGGCACAGGTCTGAGCCTGATCGCCAGGGCACTTCTCACCACCCACGCCTGGGAGAACTTCACTGAACGACAACTGGAACAGCTGGTCTTCCCGGCATTGATCTGGACTGGTGGCGAATTCGAAGCGATCGTCAGTCAGATTCCCCGGGTGGCACCGTTGCGTGTCAACCAATCCCCGCAGCAGCTGGTGCTCAGTGCGGCCCGGTGGGAAGAGGAGATGCGCAGCGCCGAGCGAGCCGGATTTTCGGCCGATACACGCTGGACGCGTACTGAGCTTGCCGAGCGGTACGCCGTCGATATGCACGACGAACCACAGCAACTTCTGCCGCTACTGCACCGGGAGCGATCGATCGAAGAACTGGCTGCTGCCGGTGGTCTGAGTACCCTGCGGGTCATCGATCAGATCCGGCAACTCTGTGACGCTGGTCTGGTTCAGTCAGCGGATTGACTGACGCCTGACATCTGGGTTGCCTGACGAAGCGCTGGATCGAGCTCTTCCAGAATTCGTCCCACCAGTCGATTCGCCAGAATCACCGGTACACTCAGTGGTTCCTGCCAGGCGCTCCGCATCTCTTCGTTGAAGCCCATACAGTCGAGAACCACGAGGTCACAGGTTGCCAGTGACTCGATTGCGGCGTGATCCGGCTTGCCGTCCGATGCGTAGGGTGAGATTCCAACCGCTACGATCTGTCGCCCCGGCCGCTCCCATTTCTCGTGCATCATTGCGCGCTGGCCCTCGTTCGGCATAACGATTCCCAGAATTCCGGTCGGCAGCAACTGGTCAACGTTGGCTCGAAGCAGGTGATCTGGAAAGATCAGCGGGACCTGTGCGGTGATCTCCGGGAACGAACCGGTACACACAATGACCACCGATCGCGCTCCATCATCGATGGCTCTGCCCACCGCTTTCTGAAGGCGTGGCATCAGTTTCTGCTTGTCGATGAGTACTTCTCGTCCGTCTCTCAGCCGTGACACAAACGGGGTTGCTCCGCCTGTCGGAGCGAGCGCAGCGAGTTCATTCTCATCGATGATGTCCAGAGCACCGGTTTCGATGCACGAGGCAACCGACGCGTGGGGGACCATCGATCTGAGTATGTCCGGGCGGGGAGCCTGTCCAATTGTGACGAATCCGGTGGCGGTCATTGCAACTTCCGTCCTTGTAAACTAGCATACGTACGCAGGTCTATGGTATTCTACGTGTCGAGTGCTATACTCGACTATGTTCGTATTTTCGGCAATGCACGCAAAGACTGGCTATCTGGTATCTCCATCAGGTGGGATCAGGGTGAACCTGTAGGACGAGCCTTAGATTTTCCAGGAGCCAGTGTGCTGGGGTGGAGCGATTAGTGCCGAGCCAGCTTCCTGAACGCCTCTCGACAATTCTAGCGAATGTTGAACAGGCTATTGCCAATGCTGAGGCTGGCGTTGCGGGCAGCGCGCGGGAACTCGACAAGCTGGTAGATTCGATCCAGCAGGAACGAGAGCATACCCAGTCCGAGATAGAGCAAGTGACGCTCGACCGCCTGGTTCAGGAAACGTCTGGCAAACCAGCCGATCAGTCATCCGAGGCGCAAGAGCGGTCACTTCGAGCGGCGCAGACTGAACTGTCGAACGCCCTCGGCCGGGTGACCAGCCTGCAGCAGCGGGTCGTTGATTTCGAGCATTTGCTTACATCAGCTCGCCAGCAGTTTTCTGCATCAGAAGAACTTCCGGGCATCGAGGATGCCAAGGCTCTGACTCAGAGACAGGCGATGATCCGGGCAAAAGAAGAGGAGCGCCGACGCCTCTCCCGAGAGATCCACGATGGACCGGCCCAGGTGTTGGCCAACGCGATCATCGGTCTCGAATTCATTGAACGTTCATTGAGACAATCAGAGGCGACCGCTGATGCTCCGGCAGTCGAGGAAGTCGAACGCATCAAGGCGTCGATGCGAGATGGCCTGTCAGAGATTCGCCGGTTCATCTTCGATCTTCGACCGACCATGCTGGCGCAGCGTGGGCTGATCGGCACCGTTGAGCACTACATCAGCGCGTACAAGATATTTCTTCCTGACGAGATCAGCCTCAAACTCCCCGAGGCGATGCCAGAACTAACCCCGGAACAGGAACTGACCGCGTTCCGCGTGATTCAGGAATCATTGCAGAACGTCCACCGACATTCAGATGCGACCCGAGTGTCGATTTCCATCGAATCACAGGAACGTGAAGTTAATGTCGAAGTGCGCGATAATGGACGCGGCTTCGACCCCGCATCGGTCAGAGTACGAGCGCGAGGTGGTGCGGGCATTATCGGCATGCGTGAGCGTGCCGAAGTGATCGGAGCCAGCCTCGATGTCGATAGCAGTTCAGGCAGCGGTTGCCAGGTGAGTTTGATTGTCCCTATCGCGATGCGAACATCCGGAGATCCTGCCTCCGGTATGGTCGATCAGCGCCGTTCCCACTAAATTTGAGGAGCATATCGCCGTGAATCCGATTCAGATTCTGATCGTCGACGACCATCCGTTGTTTCGTCGCGGTATCAGGTGGAGCCTCGAGGCCGAACGGGATATGCGCGTCATAGGTGAGGCCGGTGATGGACATGATGCGATTCAGCAGGCGGATCATCTGGTTCCGGATGTCATGCTGGTCGATATCAATTTGCCGGGAATGAGCGGTCTGGAACTGGCACGGGTTCTCAAGCGTCGTCATCCACGGGCTTCGATCGTGGTTCTGACCATGCACGAAGACGATGAGCAGCTGTTTACGGCCATTCGTGCCGGAGCCGCCGCCTACTGCACCAAGGATGTCGACTCCAGCGACCTGATCGATATCATCCGTCGGGTGGCACGTGGCGAGTATCTGATTAACGAGAACGTGCTGTCTCATCCCTTCGTGGCGTCTCGAGTTCTCGATCAGTTCCGGGAACTGGCGGAGATGGACTCAGGCAATAGTGCGGTCTTCTCGCCGCTGACCCCGCGTGAAGTGGAGATCCTCGACAGTGTGGCGCATGGTCACAGCAATAAGGAGATCGCCCGACTGCTCAGCATCAGCGATCAGACCGTGAAGAACCACATCACCAGTATTCTCCGGAAGCTGTCGGTGAACGATCGCACCCAGGCTGTGATCTACGCCTTGAGGCATGGCTGGATCAAGCTGCGAGACGATGATGATCCGCACGGGCCTGGCGGCGGGATTGACCTCTAGAAACGAGTCGGGGTCGAGAGCAGATTAGCGGCGTTCGAACTGGCGGGCAAGTTCGTCCTGGCTCATGAGGAGCATCGTTGGGCGACCGTGTCCGCAGGCTCTGGGCGAACTGCATCGCTCCAGCTGGACGATCAACTCCCGCATCTCGGGGAGGGTCAGCGTCTGGCCGGATCGAATCGACGAATGGCACGCCGCACTGATCACCAGAGAATCGAACATCGAATCGCCACGTCCGCCACTGGCAATCTCGTCAAGAATCAGACGCAGGTTGTCTTCAATGTTGCGCCCGCGCATTATGGCCGGGATAGCCCGCACCGCCACGGCTCCACTCCCGAAATCCTCAACATCGAACCCGAGGCCGAGCAAATCATTCCGACATGACTCCAGCGTACCCAGTTGATCGGGCGTGAGTTCGACGACCACCGCGTCGAGCAGTCGCTGTTGATCGAGGTTGCCACCGTGGTACTGCGCCAGCAACTTCTCATACATCACTCGTTCGTGTGCTGCGTGCTGATCGATCAGGTACATGCCCTCGGGTCCTTCAGCGATGATGTAGTTTCCGCCCACCTGACCCAGAACGCGAAGCACCGGAAGCACTCGCTCGGGTTCAGGGACCGATTCCCGCTCATGGGGAGGTACCTGGGTGGTGGCGGGCTCAGAGTCGGATGCTGATCGCTGCCCGTCCGGCTGATGCTGCATCTGTGGTGGTTCGTGCCGTCCAGCCGATGCACCAGCGTCTGCCGGTCGCAGGTTGGCCGTGGGATCGCTCTGGCGGGCGTGAGAGACACGATCTGGATTGGCCAGCGCCATGCGTCGCTGGGCGGTCTCGTTGCTCATCGGGCTGTAATTGACCTGCGGAATCTGCTGATCGGCGGTATAGACCATCAGCGTCTCACGAACGGCGCGTTGCAGAACTTTAAAAATCAGCCGTTCATCGGAGAATCGCACTTCCCGCTTGGTCGGGTGGACGTTGACATCCAGCCGTCCTGGTGGGACGGTGATATCCAGCACCACGATCGGGAACCGTCCGGCCATGATCAGCGAGTGGTAGGCCTGCTCGATCGCGAAGTTGAGCGGGCGATGATCGATCCAGCGGCGGTTGACGGTCAGGAACATCTGCTGCCGGTTTCCTCTGGTCACTGTGGGCAGACCGATGTAGCCATCGACTTCGATGTTTGGCCGATCGGGATCTTCGGGGTCCGGTTCCGCGCCGGATACGATCGGCACCATCTGCCCGGCGATGTCAGCTCCGAGTATTCCGACGATGGTATTGCCGAGATCGGCTGAACCATCGGTGGAGAGCACTGATTTTCCATCGACGATCAGTTCGAACCGAACCCCCGGAACCGCCAGTGCTCCGGCCGTCACTGTTCTTTGCACGTAACCGGCCTCAGTGCTATCCCGGCGGAGAAATTTCTGCCGGGCGGGGACGTTGGCAAACAGGTCACGGACCGTGATCACCGTCCCTGGAGCGGCGGCAGCCGGCTCGGCCGGTTCGATGTCCCCATGGCGAAC
>SLFF01000019.1 GCA_007124395.1 Thermomicrobiaceae bacterium
CCCAGAACAATGCGAGCCCCGGGAAGCGGAATGTCGTTGACACCCAGATCAGTTTGAGGTTCCGCCGTCGGATTGACTTTATGGCGTTCAATGGTACTCGATCTCGCATGATCGGGCCGAACGAGAGCACAAGCTCGTGAGGTCCCAGCAGGTAGCGCATCGTCGAGTAGTACCAGGTGAGCAGTAGCAGTGGAAATGACACCCCGATGCCCAGTATCAGCATTGGCACCCAGACGAACATGGAAATCTCGCCATAGGCGAAGAACAGGGACGATGCAAAGGTCATAAAGAAGATCAATCCCAGTCCACCAACCCAGTACCTGCCATGAGAGCGTCTGGGGCGAAACTCGATCCATTCGTCTTCTTTACGAAACGACATCGTCACCTCGTTGTTTTCGATCTGCTGCTGATTCCACGATTTCCGCTTCGTCTGGAAGGTGATGGGAGATCGCGTCCAGAAAGGCGGATTCGTCTGCCGGTGTGATCCCATACCGCTTCGTTGCGGTATCGATCAGAAGCAGATTCTTGCTGGCAGACGTCGCCAGCATCCGGACTCGATTGGCGTCGACATAGTCGACATCAAAGACCGCCAGCCCGGGAAAGCGGAACGCGGAGAGCAGGGAAACGCTGAGCTTCGGCCTCCGCTCGATTCTGGAGATCTCCTCGAACCGGATCGTATCGTGCATCATGCGACCCATCGAGAGCGTGATCGACTCTGGGCCAACGATGTAGGTGATCAGGGGGCTGTACCAGGCGACCGCAAAGAGGGGCGCGGTTGCCGCAAAAGCGACGATGAGCAGGAATATGGTCAGCAGAAGGGGTATCTCACCACCAGCGATTGCGAGCGGGATGATGAACAGTGCCAGGACGCCACTCGCGATCCCCACCACCCAGGCGCGACCGTTGGATGGGCGGGGTTTGAATTGGGTTTCGTTTTCTGAAGTCATTGATTCCTGAATCGTCAGCCTGCTGGCTGGTCTGCTATCGATTAGTCATCCGTTCGGCAGTGTAGTGCGGAGTGACTTGCTTGTCACTAGCGATCCGCCCACGCTTTGTCACGGTGATGTAACTGTTCCGCCTGCCGATGTGCGGCAACGTTGCGCATGCTTGCGTATCGTAACTGTGGCGGGCGTGCGCTGCCTCCTAGCCCACGTCGATCCCCACAGTCTGCGAGCTCGCCGCGGTTGTTTACTGGTTTCATGGAAGGATCGACCAATGGCCTTCAACCCTGTCAAGCGAGTCCGCGAACGACGCTATCCCTCTGCGATGCAAGCCGAGCTTGCCGAGAAGCTCACGATGCTGGCGGCGCTCCCTCCGGTATCTGAAACGCCGTACCTCACGGTCTCTCTGGACTGGAGGCCGAGTGGGTCGGACCCCGAATATCGAGCGGCGATGCAGGTGTTCGAGCGGGAGGCGCATCGTCTCCAGCAGGAGCACTGGCCGCGTGGCGACATCTTCGACAGCCTCGGATCCGATATCGAGAAGATTCGAACCTGGCTGACCAGCGAGGTCGATCCGGCAACCCGGGGCATCCTGATTGTTGCCAACAGCGGGGCAGATGTCTTCGAAACTGTGAGCCTTGGCCTCCCGCTGGAGAACCGAGTCGTTGGCGGTGCCGTTCCGGCCCTGCTGCCACTGGCAAGACTCGATGAAGACAACCCGACCTACGCCGTTCTGCTGGCGGATCAGCAGAATGCGTATCTGTCGCTCATCAGCCAGGCGCATCGGGTCGAAGAATTGGCAATGGCCAGCTCGGACTATCCTCGAAAGCAGCACAGCGGGGGCTGGTCTCAGCGAAGGTTCCAGCAACGAGCCGATGAGCGGATCATGGCGCTCGGACGGCAGATCTCCAGTGAGGTTCAGCAGTACATGGAAGATCGCGAGATCGAGATGCTGATTCTGGCTGGCGACGAGGTCATTACCAGCACCTTCGATCGCACAATGCCCGAGGCGCTGAAAGAGCGGGTGATCGACACGATCAGACTGGATATCCAGGCGACAACATCCGAAGTCATCGAGGCCACGTTGCCGATCGCCGAGCGAGCCGAGGCGGATCGGGAACTGGAATCGGCACGAATGGTCGTCGAAGCGATCAAGCGTGGTGGCGCGGGGGCGGGCGGAAGCGATGACGTGTTCGCCGCGCTGGCCGAAGGCAAAGTAAATACTCTGGTAATGAACGAGGACTATCACGAGGACGGCTGGGCCGATTTCGTGAACCGTCGGTACGGCGCCGGCGAACGCGGCGACGTCTTCGATGGGCAGGTGGGTGAGTTCAGCGCGGCCCCGATCATCGCGGAAGACGAAATGGTTCGTCTGGCGATCCAGAATGGCGCCGAGATAGACATCATCCACACAGGCGTGAAGATCGAGCGTGAGCCGAACGATCAGCTTCCCGACGCCGGTCAGATCCCACGCGCGGAAGCAGCCAGGCTTCTCGACAAGTACGGTGGAGTTGCTGCACTGCTGCACTACTAGCCTCGTTTACAGAAACGTTGAGCGGCTGGTAGATCGGGCCGACTACCGGTCACGTCAATTTCGCGCGAACGTTCCTGTCCCCTCGTCAGTCACCGCTGGCGAGGGGATGATTCGTAACGCTCCAGCTAGCTGAGCCCGAGATCGGCGAGTATCACGTCGATCTCGTGTTCGTCTTCGGGCTGCAGCGGTGGCATGGAGATTCTCCAGGCATCGGAGTCGATGATCCCGCGCTTTTTCAATACGCGCTTGGACCACGGAATGCTGAGCAGATGCTCCAGAACCAGCCCGGGCAACAGGCGCTGATGCAGCTTGCGCGCAGCTGGTTCATCCCCCTTCTCCAGCAAGTTGAAGATCTCGATAGTCGGCTCGATGAACTCTGGCGCCACCATCCACCCGGTACATCCTCGCCGATACTCGGTGATCAGATACTGACCGCCGGTCCCTCCGAAGATCCCTTGCGAGAGTCCTTTCGTGGCCTCGGCGGTACGGGCCATCGAGTGCGGATTCGGGGGTACCTCTTCCTTGATCAGCCGGCAATGCTCGAAGTCCTTCAGCATCCGGGCGAGATCTTCCGGGCTGACCGGCGCACCCACCGGTTGGGCGGCGTTCTGGATGATGATCGGGATGTCGACCGCGTCGTTGACTGCCTTGAAGTAGTCGTAAACGCCGGGCGGGGTCAACTTGGAAATATAGGGAGGCATGAGCATCAGCATGTCCGCCCCGCACTTCTGGGCATCGACACTCAGTTCCACAGCATGTGCGGCACTGACTCCGGATGTGGTGGCGATTGCTGGAACCCGACCGGCTGTCTGATCGACCATGACCCGGGTGATGTGCTTGCGCTCGGAATCGGAAAGCACGAAGAATTCGCCGAAGATCGCCGTGCTGATGACTGCGGTTACTCCGGCATCGATGGTGAAGTCGATCTGTCGTCGGAAGCTCTGTTCGTCGAACCGATCCTGGTTGTCGAATGGGGTGACCAGGATTGCCTGGATTCCTCGCAGTGCTGCGATCTGATCGTTGATGCTCACGTAATCCCCTTCTCTCAATAGACTGCATCAGGGTGATGAAGAGGCCCTGAAACAACGCGCGTCGGGGTCGAGTTGATTCCCGGTTCCTGCTATCATGCCGCCATAGCGGGCAATCGTACAGTGCATGGTATCCTGAAATGAACAGGTAGCGCGCATTGCAGACGGCGTGCCCGGTATATGAACATGAGCTGGAACTCGATCGTCCGACAGGTACCACGTATAAGTATTTTAGGAGAGGAATAGCGATGAGTGCTCGACCAGACCCATTCAACGCGAGGACAACGATCCAGAGCGCTAAAGGTGAATTCACCTACTATCGTCTGGACGCGATCGCCGATAATCTTAAGCTCGATCTGGCGCGTCTGCCGTTCACCGTCAAAGTGATGCTGGAGAACGTGCTGCGCAATGCCGGTACCGAGGCCTTCACTGAGGACGACGTCCGCACGCTGGCCAAGTGGGAACCGGGTCAGCCGGATTCGGCCGAATTCCCGTTCCTCCCTGCTCGCGTGGTGCTTCAGGACTTCACGGGCGTCCCGGCGGTCGTCGATCTTGCCGCAATGCGGGCCGCGATGGATCGACTGGGTGCTGATCCATCGAAGATCAATCCACTCGTTCCGACCGATCTGGTGATTGACCATTCGGTTCAGGTCGATTTTTCCGGTACGGCCGGCGCATTTCTTCAGAACGTCGAGCGTGAGTACGAGCGCAACGGAGAGCGTTATCAATTGCTGCGCTGGGCGCAGGGTGCCTTCGAGAACTTCAGCGTTGTCCCGCCAGGAACCGGTATCGTCCATCAGGTGAACCTCGAGTATCTTGCCAACGTTGCCTTCATTGACAACGACAACGTTGTTTATCCGGATACGCTTGTCGGCACAGACTCCCACACTACGATGATCAACGCGCTCGGCGTGCTTGGCTGGGGTGTTGGCGGCATCGAAGCCGAGGCAGTGCTTCTCGGTCAGCCGATTTACATGCTGACTCCGCAGGTCGTCGGCTTCCGGGTTACTGGACAGCCGCCCGAAGGCGTCACCGCCACGGACCTGGTGCTGACGGTTGCCCAGATTCTCCGCAAGCACGGGGTTGTTGGCCGGTTCGTCGAGTTCTTCGGTGACAGTGTCAAGCATCTGACCCTGACCGACCGGGCGACGATCTCCAATATGTCACCGGAGTTTGGCGCCACGGCGACGATGTTCCCGATCGATGAAGAGACGCTGGCCTATCTGCGTCTGACCGGTCGTGAAGACGATCAGATCGACCTGGTCGAGAAGTACGCTCGGGCACAGGGGATGTTCCGCGTCGACGGACAGCCGGACCCGGCATTCGATCAGATCATCGAGCTGGACCTGTCGACACTCGTCCCGAGCATGTCCGGTCCACGGCGTCCACACGATCGCGTTTCCCTCTCCGAGGTTGCTACGAGCCTGCGAGAAGGCTTCCCGGAATCTTTCCCGAGCGCTGGCGCAGGTGACGCGCTCCCGAGTGGCGATGCGGCTGCCCAGGCATCGGCAACCGGTACTGCTGTGGCCGAGAAGCCGGGTGGCGTGGAAGTGGAATTGGAAGACGGCCAGAAGGTAACGCTGGATCACGGTTCGGTGGTTATTGCCGCGATCACGAGTTGCACCAACACCTCCAACCCGGAAGTGATGATGGCCGCCGGTCTGCTCGCCAAGAAGGCGGTCGAAAAGGGGCTCGAGGCCTCTCCGATCGCCAAGACCAGCCTCGCACCGGGTTCTGGTGTGGTCACGGCGTATCTCGATGCCGCCGGTCTTACCCCATATCTGGAAGCGCTGCGCTTCCATCTCGTCGGCTACGGCTGCACCACCTGTATCGGAAACAGTGGTCCGCTGCAAGAGCCGATTGCCGAGGCAATTCAGGAGAACGACCTCGTCTGCGCAGCAGTCCTCAGCGGCAACCGAAACTTCGAGGGCCGGATTCACCCACACGCCCGGGCAAGCTATCTGGCGTCGCCGCCACTGGTAGTCGCTTACGCACTGGCGGGCACGATCGACATCGATCTGAATACCGATCCGCTTGGTCACAACGCCAACGGAGAACCGGTCTATCTGAGCGATGTCTGGCCGAGCAGCGAGGAAATTCGCTCCACGATTGAGGCGGCCATCAACCCGACGATGTTCCGCGAGCGCTACAATGACGTTTTCCAGGGTGACGAGCAATGGCGACAGCTTCCGGTTCCGGAAGGACAGCTCTACGAGTGGGACATCGAGTCCACCTATGTTCGGGAGCCATCTTTCTTCCAGGATCTGGACCCAGAACCGGCACCGATGCAGGATGTCACTGGAGCGCGAGTTCTGGTCCACGTGGGCGACTCAGTCACCACCGACCATATCTCCCCGGCAGGAACGGTTGCGGTGAATAGCCCGGCTGGTCGCTACCTGATCAACATGGATGTCAAGCCGCGTGACTTCAATAGCTACGGATCTCGCCGTGGCAACCATGAGGTGATGGTGCGCGGTACCTTTGCCAACATCCGGTTGCGGAACATGCTCGCTGAGGGCAAGGAAGGCAACTGGACGAAGCATCTCCCAACCGGTGAGTTGATGTCAGTCTACGAGGCCTCGCACCTCTATCAGGAGGAAGGCACGCCGCTGATCATCCTGGCCGGCAAGGAGTACGGCAGTGGCAGCTCTCGAGACTGGGCTGCCAAGGGAACGCTCCTCCTCGGGGTCAAAGCAGTGATCGCCGAGAGCTATGAGCGCATCCACCGCAGCAACCTGATCGGTATGGGCGTACTTCCGCTGCAGTTTGCAGATGGCGCAACGCCAGAGTCGCTCGGCCTCGATGGCACTGAGACGTATGACATTCCCGGGATCGCCGACGATCTGGTGCCCGGCAAGCGCCTGAACGTCACCGCCACGCGAGCCGATGGCTCGACGGTGGAATTCCCGGCGGTCACCCGAATCGACTCACCGATGGAAGTCGAATACTACCGGCACGGTGGTATTCTTCAGATGGTGTTGCGACGACTGGCCCAGAGCGCCTAGTCAGACGACGCCACTGAAAAGAACCGAGTGATCTGAGAGGGGCCTGGTGGCCCCTCTCTCATTATGCAATCAACACGGGCTGATGAAGTGAGCAACAACCAGTCGTCGCCGAGAGCAACCTGGAAAGAGTGGGCCGGTCTGGCCACGCTTGCACTCCCCACCCTCTTGATCGGCGTGGACATGACTGTCCTCCACCTCGCAATCCCCAGTCTCACGGCCGATCTCCAGCCGACCAGCACTCAGCTTCTCTGGATTGTCGATATCTACGGCTTTCTGATCGCCGGGTTCCTGCTGACGATGGGTACCCTGGGGGACAGGATCGGGCGACGCAAGCTGTTGATGATCGGGGCCTTTGCGTTTGCCCTGGCATCGTTGTTCGCTGCACTTTCCACCAGTGCCGAGATGCTGATTCTGGCCCGTGCGCTCCTCGGAATTGCCGGGGCGACGCTGATGCCGTCGACACTCTCGCTGATTCGAAACATGTTCCCGGACGACAGCCAGCGCACCTTTGCGATCTCGATATGGATGATGAGCCTGATTGCCGGTCAGGCGCTTGGACCGCTAGTTGGCGGCGTGCTACTAACATACTTCTGGTGGGGTTCGGCGTTTCTGATTGGCGTCCCTGTGATGGGGTTGCTGCTGATTCTCGCCCCATTCACGCTACCGGAATATAAGGCGCCAAACCCCGGCCGCATCGATCTTCAAAGCGTTGCCCTTTCACTGGTGACGATCCTGTCGTCGATCTATGCGATCAAGTATCTGGTTCGAGAAGGTTTCGGACTGATCGCGGTGCTGAGCCTCGCGGTGGGTCTGATCGTGGGCTGGATCTTCATTCGTCGGCAGCAACGTCTACCTGAACCAATGCTGGATCTGAAACTCTTCGGCAACCGCGTGTTCAGCGCGCTGATCGCCATGCACCTGCTGACAATGTTCATGGTTGCCGGGATGAAGTTCATGGGAGCCCAACACCTGCAGCTGGTGCTCGACCTTTCACCGATTCAGGCCGGCCTGTGGATGGTTCCCATCGCCACCGGGGGTGTTGTTGGAGCGTTGCTGGCATCGTTCTTCGTGCGATTCATACGTCCGGCATATGTGATCAGCCTGAATCTCGGGTTCGCCGCTCTCGGGTACGGTGTCCTGGCGCAGGTAGATGTTTCATCGGGGCTTAGTCTCTTGATCACTGGACTGGTAATGGCAACCTTTTCCGTCACGATGATCACCGCCCTGACGACTGACCTGATTATCAGCTCGGCTCCTGACGATAAAGTGGGATCTGCTTCCGGTGTTTGCGAGACAAGCGCCGAGTTCGGCATTGCGATGGGGATCGCCGTTCTGGGGAGTATCAGTGCGGTCGTCTATCGCTTCCGACTGGAAGGGTCAATGCCGGAGGGGGTCTCCAGCGATGCCGAGGCGACCGCCACCGAAACCCTGGCCGGGGCAGTAGCAGTATCGAGCGAGATGACCGGCATGCCCGCCAGCGCTCTCCTGATGACCGCGCGCGACGCGTTTACTGACGGACTTGTCGTCAATGCAATTGTCGGCTTGGTGACGATGCTGGTGTTGCTGGTGATGTGCCTGTCGTTGTTGCGACATATCCCTTCAACATCGTCAAAGCCACGCGAACCGCAACCCGCAATGGACGACTGATCTTCCCTGCGAGCTATTGTGTCCAGCGACTGCCGCCCCGCGGGTCTCTGGCATACTCAGAGCAATGTATCCGGTTCGTCTGACCTTGTCCGCGAACCTCTCACGACAAACCGGCTTATGTAACGGTATCCATGTCTTCCCCGGAAAGGAAACGCATGACTGCAACGCAATCGACACGCAGAGTTACGCTGGACAACGGTCTCACCGTGATCGTTCGAGAATCGCACCGGGTACCGGTTGCCACGTTCTGGATCTGGTATCGAGTCGGATCCCGGAACGAGCCACTCGGCCGCACAGGCATCTCCCACTGGGTCGAGCACATGCTCTTCAAAGGAACGCCGGACTATCAGCCTGGCGCGATCTTCCGGACGATCAACAAGTTCGGCGGTACGCTGAACGGCTTTACCTCACTCGACTACACCGCCTACTTCGAGACAGTTCCAAACACCCAACTCGAACTGGCGGTCTCGATCGAGGCCGACCGGATGCACAATGCGATCTTCGACCCGGAAGAGTTCGAGAAAGAACGCACGGTCATTCTCTCCGAGCGTGAAGGAAACGAGAACAGCCCCGGTTTTCATCTGCGCGAAGAGATGATGGCAGCCGCGTTCCGGGCACACCCGTATGGACAGAGCCTGATCGGTTTCGAGTCTGACCTCAAATCGATGACCCGCGACGAACTCTACGAGCACTACCGGACCTTCTATACACCTCGAAACTCGACCGCGGTGATCGTCGGCGACGTCGACACTGATGAAGCGATCGACATC
>SLFF01000183.1 GCA_007124395.1 Thermomicrobiaceae bacterium
ATCGACATCCTTGATGATCTCTGCCAGATGCTCTTCGGTAATCGGGTACTGAATATCACGCTCGGCGAGGGTGCACCCTTCACGCTCCAGAAGATCCCGGTATGTTTCGCTTGATTCCCGGAATTTGCTTGAAATGATGAGAATTTCCTTGGACATTCGTGTTTGCTCCTGCCACCTGGATCTATACTTGAAAACGGTCAATGCGGGCATTGTAGCGCACCTTTGCGCAACGCGGGGTGATTCCTCGGCACCTGATCGGCCAGGGGGCCGATCAACCGATCCGGAGCCCCGCGAGAATCGCGTTGACACTCTTGTCAAAGGCGTGCTAACGTTGATCTGATCGCCGACTGTAGTGGGGTTCAGGCGCAACCACCGAAGGGTCCAAAACATTGGAATTTATTCTCAACGTCTTGCTGATGTTCTTGCTCATCATGCAGTTTGCTATTGTCGGCAGGGCGATTCTCTCATGGTTCGATCGCTCACAGTCTAATCCTGTGTCGCAGTTCCTCATTCAGCTCACTGAGCCGATCGTTGCACCGATCAGGGCAATCCTTCCCTCAATGGGCATGATCGACCTCTCACCACTCGTCGCAATTCTGGTGTTGCTGGTGCTGCGGACGATGCTCATGGCTGCGTTGATGTAGCCTCGCCCTGACAATCCCTGCAAGAGACACGCTTCCAGCCAGTCGGAGACGTTGATGGCCGATGTGATCCCAGGGAAGTGGCGAGTTCTACTCCTGCTTGCGGTTGCCGAGCTTCTGGCAATGGCAACCTGGTTTTCTGCCTCAGCGGTCGTCCCGCAACTCACCGAAGCCTGGAATCTCGATGGCGGACAACGCGCCTGGCTGACGATGTCGGTGCAAATCGGCTTTGTTGCAGGCGCCTTTGGCTCTGCTCTTCTCAATCTTGCTGATCGTATTCCGGCGCGAAACCTCTTCGGATACTCGGCGCTGCTGGCTGCCCTCGTCACCGTCCTCATTCCATTGATCAGCACCGGATTCGCGATGGCCATGGCACTCCGGTTCCTGACCGGTGTGTTTCTGGCAGGCGTCTATCCGGTCGGCATGAAGATCATGGCCACCTGGACGAAACAGGATCGCGGGCTCGGTATCGGGCTCCTGGTCGGTGCCTTGACCGTTGGCTCGGCAGCGCCGCATCTGATCAATGCCGGCGGCGGTATCCCGGAGTGGCAATTCGTACTCTATGGCGCCGCGGCCAGCGCCGCGCTCGGCGGCATCATCTGCTTTCTCTTCGTTTCCGAAGGCCCCTATGCCGCAGCGGCTCCAAAATTCAATGCCCGCTATGCGCTCGAGGTTGTCCGCAACCGGGGCCTGATGCTGGCGAACCTCGGCTACCTCGGTCACATGTGGGAGCTCTACGCCATGTGGACCTGGATCCCGGTTTTCCTGCTGGCGAGTTTCCAGGTCGCCGGAGTGAGCGCTACCTGGGCGGCATTGACCGCGTTCGGGGTGATCGCCATTGGCGGTCCAGCCAGCATTCTGGCCGGCAAGCTGGCGGATCGCTACGGCCGCACGCTGGTGACCAGCGTATTGATGATGACTAGCGGAACCTGCGCGCTCGTGGTCGGATTCCTCTTCGGAATGCACCCGGTCTGGCTGGTGCCAGTCTGCCTGCTCTGGGGTATCACCATCGTCTCTGACTCCGCCCAGTTCTCAGCCAGCGTCAGCGAACTGGCCGACCCGCAATACGTCGGCACCGTTCTCACGCTTCAGACGAGTGCCGGATTTCTGCTCACGATGTTGACGATCCGATTGATCCCACCAATCCAGAACACCGTCGGCTGGGAGTGGGCATTCAGCTTCCTGGCAATTGGCCCGCTAATCGGCGTCGTTGCGATGCTCATGCTCCGGCGCTCCCCAGATCGCGAGAAGCTGGCAGGCGGGATCGGCTGAAGGCCCGGATCTTCGCTCGTCACGGCGATCTATAGTCCAGTACGCAGAATGTGCGGTTCTCGATAATCTGGGGGGACTTGTCGGTCAGGATGTCTCCGGCTGACGCCCGGGCTGGGCCAGCCGATCGACCGACCGGTTCCCGGATTCTTTCGGCTTGCTCCCGCGCGAGAGCAGGAAGACTTCCAGGAGAATGATGATCATCCCCAGCAATACGCCGTTCTCCACGGTCAGCACATCCAGCAGATGAAGCAGGAGTATCCCGACCAGGAACATCGCCGCGAGGTACCCTTCTCGCCGGGCACGGAAGAAATCGTACTTCTGACTCCGACGAGTCAGCAGCCGATATCCCACCGCATAGGAGACGAGAGTGAAGATGGTCGCCAGGGCCATCATCAGTGCGATCAAGGTGGTCAGCAGCACGGGCATAGACGGATAGTTGCCCGGATTCACGAAGGTGATCATAAAGAGAAGTGTCGACCACGCCGCGACCGCTTCGAGATCGTACAGCGGAATCTGCAGAACTCGCGCGATCGGCAGGAACGTCAGAAGCGGGGCCCCAATGAACGCTATGTATGCCAGAACGGTCCAGGGAGTGAAGAAGGTCGGTTCAGCGCCGACATTTACCGGCACGATCAGAAACCAGACACCAACCCAGGCAAGCACCGCTGCTACGATCAAGCTCACCCAGCCGAGAATTCGCATCTGCTGACGTTCCCTTTCCCATGAGACGGTGTGCGTCCATCGCTGTTGTGACATTCTGGAACAGCCTGTTTCTGGACAGTCTACCAGTGTTCGGACAGTGAGAACACCCATGGTTATACCGATGCTATAATCCGATTCAGTGCAGACTGAACAGGAGCATCGCACGTGCTGAATGTCTCGATCAATGATGTCGTCAGGCTGAAGAAGCCGCACCCCTGCGGTTCGACCGACTGGACGGTGGTGCGCATCGGGGCTGACATCGGACTGCGTTGCAATGGTTGCGAGCGACGAATCCTGATCCCGCGCCGCACGCTGGAAAAACGCTTGAAGACGTTCGTATCCCGTGCTCAGGCTGATCCCGATTCCACGTCTTCGTCAGCACACGTTGACGCCTGAATTACCGGTACCCAATGACAGAATCCCCCTATTCCCGGGACGCCGCCGCGCCAACTGGTCGCATGGTCGACGTTCTGCGCAACCGGTCCTTCCTGACACTCTGGCTGGTCCAGGCGCTTTCACAAACCGGTCAGAACATGGTCAATTTTGCGCTGTTGATTCTGGTACGCGGCGTTATCGACGAACATGGTCTGGCGCAATCGAACACGGCTGTCGGCCTTGCCGTTCTCGCCTTCAGTTCACCAGCAATCATCTTCAGTCCGATTGCCGGGGTTCTGGTGGAACGGTCCAGCAAGCGGAACGTGCTGATCGTCACAAACGTTCTGCGCGGTGTCGCGGCACTCGGTTTCGTGCTGATTCAACCAAACTGGACACCGATGCTGGCGCTGGTGATGCTCTATGTGCTGGCGTTCGGGGCCGGAGCTGTTGGGCAGTTCTTCGGTCCAGCCCTCGGTTCGGCGATCCCCAGTCTTGTCTCCCGGCGTGAATACGTTCAGGCCAACGCCCTGATTAATCTGACCATCACCGGATCGCAACTCCTCGGGTTTGCCGCGCTCAGCCCGTTCCTGATCCGCGTCTATGGGGTCGACAGTGTCATCATCGGAATCGTGGTCATCTTCCTTGTCTGCGCAGGATTGAGCTACTTCATCCCGGTCGGAAAACCGGAACCTGCCAGCCAGCAGACTACCTACGACAGCCGCACTAGACGATTCTTCGACGAGATGCGTGAAGGTGGCCGGATCATTCTGGATCGCCCGATCCTGGTCAAAGCGATTGCATACCTGTCACTGGCGATGGCGACCTATCTGATGATCGCCACACTTGGGCCGGAGTACGTGACCGTTGTGCTGCGCCTTCCGGTGGAAGACATCGCGTTCATCCTGGTGCCGGCCGGATTCGGGGTGATCATCGGCGTGGTGAGCGTCAGCAAGTTGACGACCCGCTTCGGAATCGAGCGCACCATCGACTGGGCGATCGCCGCTGCGGGAATCGCCCTGGTGTTGATCGCCAGTGTTGGCGTGATTAGCGGATTCGTCTGGAGTGATCCGACCGATGAGCGCACCGGAGCGCTCTACATCGCTGGCGGTCTGGCCGTGATCCTGGGCATGTCCAACGCCTTTATCCTGGCGCCGAGTCAATCGCTGCTACAGTCGCGCGCGCCGGAGCATGCACGAGCACGTGTATGGGCGGCCTTCTTCACCGTGGCAAACGGCGTCGCCTTCATCCCGATCATCTTCGCCGGCGCCCTGGCAGACCTCTTCGGCGTTGTGGCCGTCATGTTCGGCATGGGGCTGATACTGATATTTGCTGGCGCGTACCAGATTTCTACCGCAGACGCTGAAGAGATAAAGCCACAGGCTAAATCAGAATAGTCCGTCAGCCACACCACCCGCTGACACCCGAACACGCATGGTTCGCTGAGTTCGAAACGCGTATACTTGGCGCTGCGAAAACGCAAGCCGAAGTGGCGGAATGGCAGACGCGTCGGTCTCAAAAACCGATGGCCGAAAGGTCGTGTGGGTTCGACTCCCACCTTCGGCACTACTCCTTTGAAAACCTCATCAATACAGACAATTGCTGAGCTGAGATTCGACTCTCAGCCGCGCGCTGCCTTCAGGACTTCCCTCAATCGCTCCACACTCTCAACCGTGTTTGGTTCGACGCGTATCTGGATGTGGTCGATACCGAGGTCGGAACAGGCACGGAGTTCGGTGGCGATTTCTTCCGGTGATCCGGTGAGATAGGGCACCGAGACCCCACGTGCGTCAGGATCGTCATCGAGCCCGACCAGAACGGAGACGCTTCGCTCCAGTGTCTTCGGATCGCGGCCGGCTTTCTCGCAAGCCTCATCGACCTTTTCGAGAAGCGGCTTCAGACCTTCAGCGGTGTTGCCAGTCTTGTCGAAATAGACGTTCCAGTGATCGGCGAAGCGTGCCGTGAGATCGAGCATTCTCGGGCCAGTGGTGCCGATCATGATCGGGATCTGTCCGGGACGCGGGCCGCGCGGTCGGAGCACGCAGTTTTCGGCCTGATGATAGTCCCCCTGGAAATCAACGTGCCCATCCCGGAGCAGCCCGTGGATAATCTGAATTGCCTCTTCGAACCGACTCACCCGATGATCGAACGGAAATCCGAACTGCCGATACTCCGGTTCGTGGTGACCTGCCCCGAGGCCAAGCACCAGTCGCCCACCACTGATCTCATCCACCGTTTCTGCCATCTTGGCCAGCAACGCGGGATTCCGAAAGCCGATACAGGTGACCAGGCTCCCGAGCTCCACCCGATCTGTCACCGCAGCCAGCGCGGCCAGCAACGACCACCCTTCCCAGACTCCTGCCATCGGCTCTGTCGGGGACTCAACGATCAGATGATCGACGACCCAGATGGAATCGAAGCCGATCTCCTCGGCTTTTAGCGACATCGCCAGCAAATCGGACCAGCGAGGGGTTTCGCCATCCATTCGCCATTCCGCAACTGGCAGAATGATCCCGAGCTTCGACATCGAACCCGTGTTGGTCATGCCTTCCCCTTTTCGTTATCGCAGGTGATTCTGTTTCCGTTGGGGGCAGCCTAGCACGATCTCAGCGTCAAGGAGCCGTCCAGATGGTCAGGTTAGTCTGTGGTTTCTCTATTCATTCGGCCGATGAGATTTTCGAGGCAGACCGCACACACAAACAACGCCCCGCTTCGGTACAAGACCAGAGCGGGGCGTTCTCGTTACCCTTTATCTGCGTCCGAGGAATCAGGCCTCAGAGCGGGTTTCGTATGGCTCGAACTGGGCCAGCGCACTGGTCACAATCAGTGCAATACCAACGATCACGAAATTCAGCATGATCGAGTTGATGTGTCCCAGACCAAACGCAAACGGCGACACGGCCAGCCAGATGCCGAACAGGGCATTGACCCAGCCAACCCAGAACCAGGGCGGCCCAACCGCCAACCGCATGAGCGCAAAGAGAATGACCATCGGCGCTACCAGCCCGATGTTCATCCGCTGCTCAGAGTAAAGTGTGAACTGCAAAATATACGGAGATGCCAGCAGCCACAGTCCCAGTCCGAACTGCACCAACGGCATCAATGTGAACAGGCTTAATCGTCGTACATAGACGTCAGACGCCACCGGTTATCCTCCTGATTCGCCCAGATCAGCCATATCACACCGTCGGCTGACCCCCAGAACGCTCGCCGCGAGCATTGTACACTGAAATGTCGCTCAGTGGCTGTCCGGAATTCTCTGCGCAATACCACGTTCCGTCAACTTCTTTGGTAGCAACAGCCGATTCTCGCGTTCGAATCGGTACACTTCGGCGGTGACACGTGCGAACGTCTATCATCCCGGCGAGACCATTCGATACACTGACCATGATCATCAGCAGGGTTCTTTGATGACCAGATTGCTCCGCAACCGGCTCGTACTGATCGCCATACACTGCCTGGTAATCGTCGGCCTGATTGCGTCAGCCATCATTACGGTCTCGCACCAGCGCTTCATGACCCGTGGAACTACCTTCGAGCCAACCGAAGCCGCAATTCCGCACACCGATCTCAACCCACTCGGCGTCAACACATTTCTGCATGAAGAGGTCGATCCAGAGCGCGTCGAGCAGACGCTCGACATGATCGCCGATGCCGGCTTCACCTGGATCCGTCAGATCTTTGTCTGGTCAGAGATCGAGCAGGCTCCGGGCGTCTTCTGGGACGAACGGCACGACATCAGCACCTGGGACAAGTACGATCGCATTGTCGAGATGGCAAACGAGCGTGGGCTGGAAGTCGTCGCCCGGCTGGATAAGCCCCCACGCTGGGCGCAGGAAGAGCGCGGCAACGTCGATCAGTTCCCCGATGGTCCCCCGGACGACTATCAGGACTATGGAGACTTCGTCGGAACCGTCGTCGAGCGGTATGCCGATCAAATCAACTACGTCCAGCTCTGGAACGAGCCGAATCTCGGTGTGGAATGGGGCGGTCTGGAGATCGATCCCGAGGCATTCACCGAACTCCTCGCAGTCGGCTACGAGGCAGTGAAAGAAGTAGATCCCGACATCGCGGTGATCATGCCCGGACTGGCGCCGAATGATCAGACCGGGCCAGACAACCTGAGTGATCTGCTCTTCCTTGAAGGCATGTACGAAGCCGGTGCCGCTGACTACTTCGATATCGCCGCGGTCATGGTCTATGGCTACGGCTTCAGCCCGTGGGATCGACGGCTCAGCTTCGATCGCAACAACTTCTCCAGACCGATCCAGACACGCGAGATCATGGAAGACTACGGCGACGATCACAAACCGGTCTGGGCCGTGGAGTACGGCTGGGTATCGCTCCCGGATGACTGGGATGGCGATCCCTCACCCTGGGGGGATCCCGTCGATGTCGACCAGCAGGCCAGCTACCTTTATGACGGGTATCTGCGGGCACAACGCGAGTGGCCGTGGATGGGGCCGATGATGATCTGGGCGTTCCGCTGGCCCGCCGATCACACCCAGGGCGAACAGGCAGCCAATCCAACACTCGGGTTCAGAATCGTGGATCACGACTTCACACCCCGTCCCGCCTATACCCTGCTCGATCAGCAAAGCTCAAGGCTCGATCGGGCACATACCGGCCGATACACGATCGACAGCCGTTACCTGGTCGATACCAGTGACTGGTCTCGCACCCATCGGGGAGATACCGCCGTACTGCAACCAGATAGCGGCACCGCATCACTGCAAATCCCCTTCTCGGGAACCGGCATCACCCTTCATCTGAACGGATCCGACGGCGCGCTCCAGTTAGAGGTAAACGATTCCGAGCACACCGTCGAGGCCGCGGACCTCAGCGGGGGTCGCTACCGAATCTCCGGCCTGGAGGATGTCCCCCACCTGCTCACCGTGAGCGTGAGCACATTTGGTTCCGATCAACTGGCGCTGACCGGGTTCTCGGTGGAGCGGCAGCCATTCATCGCCCGGGTCTATCCCTGGATCTACGCCGGCATCGGGCTGATGGTCTTGCTGAATATCGCCTCACTGGCTGGTAGTATCTTGCTACCACCACCCGTTCCATCCCGGGGCCATCGATCTGGACAACGGCCCCGCCCATCGTACACGTCGGGTGGACAGGCAATCGCTCGCACACGTCAGAGGTAAAGCTATGTTGAAAGAACTCACCCGCAAGGACTGGCTGGAGATGCTGGAGATTCCGGAAGATCGCGTGCCAGAGGTCGCGATCCTCCGGGGAACACGGAATCTCCACCGGCAACGCGATCTCCACGCCGAGCGCTTCGATGATGTCGTGGAAATTGGCTCACCAAACGGTCTGTTCGAGGATCTGTTTATCGGCCGGCATCGTGGTCTCAACGTCGGCTATGCCTCGGTCTATGGAGACAGCATGGCCTCGGAGATCACCCATCTGTTCGGGGTTCTTGGCACCCGAGCAATCATCCAGACGGGCTGTTGCGGCGGGCTTCAATCCAGCGTACAGACTGGCGATCTGCTGATTCCCAGTCGGGCAGTATCGGGCGAGGGAGCAGCCCAATATTACCTGGATGCTGATACGGCGATCTCTGCGTCAGGAGAGCTTCAGCGAGCCACGGCGTCGCTGGTTAGACCGTGCTGGCCGTACCATACAGGGGTGATGTTCACGACGTCTGCCCTGCTAGCCGAGGGAATCGGCGAACTGAACGCCTGGCGAGATGCCGGTCACGCGGCGGTCGATATGGAGACCGCCACTACATTCGCCGTGGCCCAGTATTTCGGGATGCAGCGAGTATCGATTCTTTTCGTTTTCGACAACCCGCTGCATGGCGATACGTTGACCGATACTGATGACGAGAAATCAGTTAACCGCGATCGCGGTGAAACGGCGCTCAAAGAGATCGTGACCCGGTTGCTGGATCGGTTTGCCGAGC
>SLFF01000478.1 GCA_007124395.1 Thermomicrobiaceae bacterium
AGCTCATCATCGGCTTGATCGTCGAGCCAGGCGGATAGGATTCGCTGATCGCCTTGTTGATCAGCGGGTTGAACGGATTCTCCACCATCTCATCGTATTCAGACTGGGAAATCCCTCCGACAAACTTCTGATTGTCGTAGTTCGGGAGGCTGACCATAGCCAGAACCTCACCGTTCCGTGGATCCATCGCCACCACGACTCCGGAGCCGACTTCCAGCGCATCGTCATCGTCTTCGGTCGCCTCATTAGCAGCGCGAATACCCTCTTCCAGCGCCCGGGTCACGGCCCGCTGAAATCGGCCATCGATCGTCATGTGGATATTCTGACCAGCCCGCGGGTCGATCCGGCGATCCTCGAGCTCGTTGAGTGTGATCCCCCGCGCATCTGTATGAACGAAGCGCACTCCACGACGCCCACGAAGTTGCGTCTCCATGGACTGTTCGATCCCACCACGACCGACGAGATCATTGGGAAGGTATGGATTTTGCCCGGTCAGCGTGTCCGCCGCGTCCATCTCTTCCTGAGTAATCGGGCCAACATAGCCGAGAATATGCCCAAATTCTGGACCTCCGAGATACCGGCGAGTCAGCGTTTCGCCATCAACACTGATTCCGGGGAGATAGAGCTTGTTGGACTCGAGCGCCAGGGCAGTAGCCCGATCGATGTCCTGCCGCAAGACGATCGGCGTTGCGGCAACTGGATCTGACTCCACAATGTAGTCGAACTGGTTCATCACCGTGACGCCGGGAATACTGCGAACTGACTCCGAGAGCCGTTCAGCATCCGGTGGATCGAGTTCAGTCAGGATCGGGATGACGTTGTCGACTTCCCGGGACATCTCGATTCGCGCTTCGATGTCTTCCATCGCCAGCCCGGTCTCCTCGGAGATGCGGATTGCGAGGTCGCTATTGACCTCGTTCGGAACCGAATGTCGGCGAATCGCCAGCATATCGAGGAGTCCGAGTGTCTGAATCACCTGATCCCGGACATACTCGAATTCTTCCTCATCACTGGGAAGCTGCGCCGGAATGAGCTTGACCTGCCAGGTGACCCGGTTCTCGGCCAGTACCTCATCGGCGCGATCGAAGATAAGCCCGCGTGGCGCCGGTATTGGCTCATCATCGACAATATTGCCTGCGGCACGCGTCTGATGATCGGCGGAATCGACCATCTGCATCTGCCAGAGCTTCCCGGCCAGCGCGCCAAATCCTGTGACCACAAGACCTTTGATCACGAACATACGCCGGGTGAGCATCACCTCATCCGGAGAGCGTTCCTCATTTCGATATTTTCGCCGGTCCGCGAATCGGACCAGTTCCATGCGCTTATGCTTGCGCCACACTCTGAACTCCAAAACGATCGAGAAGAATGACTAGTCCATACAGTGGCGGAACCACCAGTGTGTTCAGAAATGCGGTGATCAGACCGAGCCGCACACTGGTACTCACCGCATACCCGGTTCCAGAAAGTGTATCGATTATAGAACCAACAGAGAAATGGGCCACCGTCGCCAGGAGCACCATCAGCATTGTCAGCAGCAAACCACTCTGTAGTATTGGGCGCTGTGCAAGCCCGCCGATGATCGCAACCGGAAACAGTGCCAGCGCATTCGATCCGAGTGGATCCAGCGCCAGCAAATCAAGCATCAGCCCAGCGCCAAACGCCCAGATCATCCCCTCACGCACACCAAATCTGGTGCTTATTACCAGCACCAGCACCAGGACCAGGTTCGGAGCAATTCCGAACCAGCTGGCAAATGTGAACAGCGTTGCCTGGGCGGTAGCAATGATAATGAGGCTGAAAGCGAGGATGAAGCGCATCATGAGGGAAACATCACTCTGAATGAGTACGAACAGGTGCGATCAATCACCGCGAAAGCCTATCACAGCGCCCTGCATCTCTCGCTTCCGTTGCCGGTCAGGATGGACGGATCGCGTTGGCAAGATTGGTGGCGAATACCTCGCCGTTAGGGCCACCGTTCATCCGCGCATCGTGGACCACCTGCTCGAAGTTGTACTCCAGGCGACGGAACTCCACATTGTAGCTCGAATGGCCAACATCAATCACCGTGTACATCGACCGCCGGTCACCATCGAAGGGCAATCCCAGACTGCCGACGGCTACCACCGTCCCTGTATCCAGTGAACGCTGATGCTGCAAGTGAATATGCCCATAGCAGAGGACGTTCGTGTTCGCTTCGAGGAGCATCCGGCGGAAATCGACATCGGTCCCACTCGGCAGAATGGAGTCGTAAATGCTCCACGGTGTCGCGTGAACCAGGCCCAGTGTGCGGTTATCGCTCAGTTCCAGATTCTGCTGCACCGGCAGCGACTGCAGGAAGTTCAGGTGCTCCTCACTGAGCTGGTTCAACACCCAGTCAGCCTGGGGATCGCCACTGCTCGAGACCGCATCGACGATCATCTGGTCGGTATTGCCACGCACTGTGGGATACCCGCGCTCCATGATTCGGTCGATGCACTCGGCAGGGTGTGGACCGCCATAGGCAACATCGCCGCCCATCAGTATGGCATCGTATGGTCCGGTCCGGTCGAGATCCTCCAGCACGTGGTCCAGTGCAACAAGGTTCCCGTGGCTATCCGAAATGATGGCAATTCGCATTGATTCCTCCCATACGTGTCGTCCATTCGAGTTGCGGTCCAGCAATGTTGGCGATTGCGGCCAGTATACTGGATGGTTGAAGCAAAACTGTGCTGACTGAGTCAATTTGTGCTATATAGAATCTACACGATCAACCCACGCAACTGACGAAAGGGATGCCGCTGATGGCTTCAGTCAAAGGGATTCACCACGTTGCGATCTCGATTCCATCCGAGCACCACATCGCCGCGGTCCGATTCTATCGCGATGTGCTCGGGCTGGAAGAGTTGCCATCGCCGGAATCGCTGGCACATGTTCCGATCATTGCCTGGTTCAAACTGGGTGACAACGAACTCCACCTGATCGAGGAACCGAGCAACACCGAACGCCGCCGGAAACACATCTGCTTCGAAGTAGATGATCTCATCCCGTTCCGTGATCGCCTGCATCGCAACGGCGAAAAGACCGAAGACGCAGACCCGATCCCCGGCAGGCCGCGGTTCTTCTGCTACGATCCAGCGGGGAACCGAATAGAGCTTCTAGTGGACGAACACCGAGCGTAGCCGGGTCAGCAGACTCGCACCACATTCAATCTTGAAAGGGAGTCAGACATGATCGTACTGGTAGCGAACTACTACACCCAGGAGGGCAAAGACGACGAAGTTGCCGAGGTGCTCAAGAAGATGGTCGCCTACTGCAACTCGGATCAGGAGCCGGGCTGTCTACAGTATGTGGTGAACCGTTCGATCGAAGATCCACGGAAGTTCCTGCTCTACGAACAGTACGAGGATGAGGCGGCTGTGGAAGCACATCGGGCCACCGATATGTTCCAGAAATACGTTCTTGGGACGGTCGTGCCGATGCTCGACCACCGGGAGCCGCATTTCTACACCGTTGTCGAGCCGTAGATATCCGGCATGAGTGCGGGCGTCACCCTTCGAAGCTATGCTCGAACAATGACGCCCGGTACTGTTACGAAAAACATGTTGCGCGTGCCGTGTGCAGGTTGGGCAGACTCATCAAGCGCAGGAGATGCCGGTGATTGAAGCAATCACGTTTGCCTCACAAGCGCTGTTCCTCTGCGTGGCCATTGCGATGGCGTGGACGACGATCCGGAGTCCACGTCGAAGCAACGTGTTTGCCCTCGCATTTTTTGCCCTGCTCGCAATGGTTGTCAGCGTCAACTGGGCTCAGGCGCTCCTCATAGAACTGTCACCGCAACTTGGCAATGCCATCGTTGCGCCACTGGTACTGCTGATGCCGTATGTATTGCTCCGCCTTGCTGGAGAGTTCTCTTCCATCAACCCAGTGGTTCAGAGAATCAGCGAAACCGGACTGGTCATTTCACTGGTTCTGACAATCTATCCCGGCACTGAGAACGCCGCGGCGCTGCTGTTCCTGCTTGCCTACTTCCTGCTCGTGGCAGTCTATGCCGCGCAACGATTCACTATTGCCGCCGCCACAGCGAACGGGATCTCCCGAATGCGGTTTCGCGCGCTGTCCCTCGGGTCAATCCTGCTCGGTACAGCGCTGTTCTCAGTCATCTTGACCACGCTGGTTGAAGGTATCGTCAGCGATGTCGTTGCAGTGATTCGCCAGTTCATGCTGATGAGCGCCGCGATCCTTTACTTTGCCGGGTTTTCGCCGCCAACCATGCTGCGCCGGGCCTGGCAGGAACCGGAGCTTCGTCGATTTCTGCATGAAACCAGGTCGATTCCTCGCGAGCCTGACATGGGCCATATGGTGGCTGAACTGGAGCGAATTTCTGCTGAGACGATTGGTGCTCCGCATGCGGCGATTGGCCTGTATAACGAGGAATCCGGGCGGATCGATTTTCGGGTAAACAGTCTGGCGCCGGGAGAGACGATCGGTGGACAGGCATTTGCCCAGGGTCGGCCGATCCTCTCGCTGGATACGTTAAGCGACGATCCGGATAGCCGCGAACTCTACGAATACGGTCAGGCGTATGCCGTTATGGCCGCACCGATCAACACCGATAACGGTGCGATCGGCGTGCTCTCACTTTACTCCGCAAACCCGCCGATATTCGCCGAGGATGATCTGTCTCTCCTCACGCTGCTTGCCGATCAGATTGGCATCCTGCTGGAGAACCGCAGACATGTCGAATTGCAGGCGGAACTCGCCGCGCGAGAGGCATCGACACGTCTCAAGGACGAGTTCGTCTCTCTGGCCGCTCACGATCTGAAGACACCGCTGACGACGATTCTGGCAACCGGTCAGTACCTCGAACGGCGAATGTCCTCGAGTGATGAGGACAGTACTGACCGTCGTTCCATCGCACGGCTCAATCGCGAGGCGGCACGCCTTCGGAAGCTGATCAATGGACTTCTGGATGCGTCGCGCATCGAGCAAGGTCAACTTGTCGGCACCCTCGAGCAAACCGATCTCAGCGAGCTACTTACTGATGTCGTTGAACGGGCAATCGATCAGGAGTCGCATTTGATTGAGGCGGAGATTGCACCTGACGTGCAAGCCATGTGCGACGCGCTCCGGATTCAGCAAGTCATGGAAAATCTCATCGAGAACGCGCGAAAGTACAGTCCAGCCGGCAGTGTCGTGAACGTGCGCCTCAGCGCCAGTGACGGAAACGTGGAGTTCTCGGTCACCGATCAGGGCATCGGGATACGGGCTGAAGATCAACCTATGGTCTTCGACCGCTTTTACCGGACAGAAAACGCAGAATTCCTCCCCCAGCACGGGATCGGCCTCGGGCTCTACATCTGCAAGGCCGTTGTCGACCAACACAACGGAACCATCTCGGTGGAGAGTGAGGTCGGGCACGGTGCAACGTTCCGGGTCATGATTCCAAAGGATGCCCGGACCACCGGTCCCTGCGGAGAGAGGGACACCCTTGCGGGGATCTCTCCGGTAGCCGAACATTGAGATAAGGCGTCTGAACACCGCCGAGAACAGGAACGGCCGCAATTCACCAGAAACGAGGATGCGCATGGCTACAGGGTTAGATCTCAAGACCTATGACCTTCTGATCGATGGCAAACACGTGCCAGCCGCGTCGGGAGAGACCTTTGATACGGTAAGCCCAACGGACAATAAGCCGATCGGCCGGGTGGCGAAAGCCGGTGTCGAAGATGTCAACCGCGCCGTAGCTGCCGCCCGAAAAGCATTCGACAACGGTCACTGGCGCTACATGACACCGCTGGAGCGGAGCAAGCGCATTCGCCGGGCGGCAGAGATTATCCGGGAGCGCGTCGACGAACTCGCAGAGATCGAAACCCGGAACTGCGGCAAGATCATCATCGAGTCCCGGGGGGATGTTCTCAACTCGGCCAACTGCCTCGAGTACTACGCCAATCTCACCGGGCAGATCTGGGGCGAAACGATTCCGATGAACGGCCCGCTGCTGGACTACACCACGCGAGAACCATTTGGGGTCTGTGCCCAGATCATCCCCTGGAACTTCCCGATGCTCATGGCCGCCTGGAAACTCGGTCCAGCACTGGCAACGGGCAACACCATTGTGCTGAAGCCGGCATCGGCCACTCCGATCACCGCATTGCTGCTGGGCGATATCTGCCAGGAAGCCGGCATTCCGGACGGAGTGGTCAATGTGTTGACCGGGCCTGGCGCCACGATCGGCGCGGCTCTCGCAGAGCATCCGGATGTTGACAAGGTCGCCTTCACTGGAGAAACAGAAACCGGCAAGGACATCATTCGCCGCAGTGCCGGAACCATCAAAAAGGTCTCGCTGGAACTTGGCGGAAAGTCACCGAACATCGTCTTTCCGGATACCGATATCGACGAGGCCGTGAACGGTTCGCTGTTCGCGATCTTCACCAATGCCGGACAGCGATGTACAGCTCGCACCCGACTGTTCCTGCATGAGTCCATTCACGATGAATTCATGGATCAACTCGTCAAGAAGGCAGGGCAGATCCGGATCGGCGACCCACTCGAGGAGTCGACCCAGATGGGCCCGGTCATCTCGCAGGCGCAGTGTCAGCGCATTCTGAGCTTCGTGGAGAAGGCCCGGACAGAAGGCGCTGATCTCCGCCTCGGTGGAGTGAAAGTTGACGAGGCCGCACTCAAGGATGGCAACTTCGTGAAGCCGACCATCTTCGATCAGGTACAGAACGATATGACGATCGCCCAGCAGGAGGTCTTCGGGCCTGTGCTTTCGGTGATCCCGTTCAGCACCGACGAAGAAGTGGTCCGAATGGCCAACGACTCCATCTACGGCCTCGCAGCGACCATCTGGACCAACGACATCAAGCGCGCGCATCGCCTGGCCCGGGATATCCGCGCCGGAAACATCAGTATCAACTTCCCGACGGTCAACCCGCCGGAAGCGCCGTTCGGTGGATTCAAGCAGAGCGGGATCGGACGCGAACTGAGCAAGCACGCGATCGACCTCTACACCCAGGTCAAGAACGTCGTCATCAATCTGGATGACAAGAAGTTTGACTGGTACGGGGCCTGGCCAACCGACAAATAGCCCCCGGGTTCTAGTCAAGAACGAAAAACCCCCGTTCCCGGATACCGGGACGGGGGTTCTCTTGTTCAGAAGAACTCGCTCAGCCGCCCGCCTGAACCGTTGCCATCGATTCGAGCATGAAGCGGGCTCCCGAGATACTGCTCATCACGGCGTAAGCGATCAGGATCGCCACCACTGCAGACCGGGAAAGATCCAGCGGTCGCAGTGCCTTCTGGAACCCGCCAGTGGCCAACCGCAACGCCACCAGCGCGATGGAGGAAACGACAATCACCGCGGAGATGACCAGGAAGACAGCGATCGGCGCAAAGAGGAACGCGACCTGCATCTGCAGCAGCGCCCAGAACATGGTCACCAGGGTTGCTATCGGCAGAAACTCTTTCCAGCTACGCATGATCGGTTTGTCGATCGCCACCTGTGGCGACCAGAGGACGCCCCCCGCGATCATCCAGATAAACAGGGCCAGCGAAGTTCCGGTCATTGCACCAGTGAAGTAGCGCAGATGATTGCTCGGCTCGTAGACGTAAGGCATCCCGAAGTCGTTCAGGGTCGAATTCACGCCATCAACACCCATGATCGCAACAAAGACCGCCGCAGTAATCAGAACCGAGACAGGCGGAGGACCAGAGCGATATAATCTTCCTCTGGACAGTAGATAGATTCCCACGATCAGGAATCCTCCATAGATGCCGGTCATGCGGGCATCGAACGGAAGGCGAGCATCGCCAAACCAGAACGAGTGTCCCGGCTGCTGAGCGCAGAGACCATGTAGCGCAGCCAGCGATTTGTCCTGCAACGACCATGGCGCCAGAAGAAACGCGCCGATTGACACAGCCAGAAGCCCGACGACGCTGAGTAACCGTCGGACGCTCCACCACCGCGATGTTTGTATGCCTGCCTGCGAGTCATTTTTCATTGATTTCGGCTCCCTGAATCGCAGCGGTAATCGTTACAAGATCATAGCACGAGGGGGACCGGTCCCACGAAAATCTGGTATCAGCAGCAGCGAACGTACACCTTGTCTGTACAGTACCTATCGGTTATAAGTAGACTTGTATTCGAGTACGAGTAGCGCGCGTAACCAGAGTGCAAGGGCACCTATCGATGTTGACAGACCTTTTCAAAGAACGAATCGACCGTCGCTCCGTTCTCAAAGTCGCCGGTGGTCTGATGCTCGCAAGCATCTTCGACCTGCACAGGACTCCCGGTGGACAAGCTGAGATGACCCGGATGCGCTGGCTGGAGCAGGGTGTATTCCCTGAATCCGGCACCTATCGGTCCCCAGTATTCCGGGCTGACCAGACGTTCGAGAGCGTCGAGGTCGGTTGGCATGCCGACGTTCCAGATGGCGCCGGGATCAGTATTCATGTTCGCACTAGCAGTGACGGCGAACAGTGGACCGAATGGCATCACCTGCACGAAGACACTCACATGGAACCGGAACCAGGTGCGCGGATCTACGCTATGCCGCACATCACGGGTCCGAGCAACTACGTTCAGTACGAACTCTACCTGGCTCCGTCTTCCTCCGGTGCAACGCCGCAGGTACACGAGGTCGAGATTGGCTGTGTCGATACCAGCCCCGCAGCACAGTTCATGAGTGTTGGCGGGAACCTGATCGACGGCTGGATCGTCCCGCGAGCTGGCTGGGGCGCCAACGAGAATCTTCGATACAGCAACGGCTCAGAGACCTGGACGCCTCGACATGCCCCGATCCAGAAGGCGATTGTTCACCACACGGTGACGAGCACCGGGGGCGCCGATCCGGCGGCCGTGATCCGCTCCATGTACTACTACCATGCTGTCACCCTCGGCTGGGGAGACATC